>DATFFY010000133.1:0-9711 GCA_035249805.1 Acidimicrobiales bacterium
TCGCCTCGCGGGTCTGCTCGTCCACGGGCGCCTGCGGCGTGGCCGCGATCGCGGCCATGCGGGCCTCCACGGCGGCCGCGTTGGGCGGGCGGTCCGCCGGGGCCTTGGCGAGGAGCTCGAGCACCAGGTCCTCGAGCCCCGCGGGCACGTCGGGGTTGTGCCAGCTCGGCGCCACGGGCGCCGTGCCGAGGTGCTGCGAGATGATCCCCACGGCGCTCTCGCCGAGGAACGGCGGACGGCCCGTGAGCATCTCGTAGAGCATCGCCCCGAGCGAGTACAGGTCGCTCCGCGGCTCGCCCTCCTCGCCGGCGGCGATCTCCGGGGGCACGTAGGCCAGCGTGCCGACGATCATCCCCTCGACGGTGAGGCGGCTCGGGTCCCGGCCGACCGCCAGCCCGAAGTCGCCGAGCTTCGCGCTCCCGTCGGAGGCCAGCCACACGTTGGCCGGCTTCACGTCCCGGTGGACGATGCCGTGCTGGTGGGCGTGCTCGAGGGCCGCGCAGATCTGCTGGCCGATGACCAGGACCTGGTCGATCGGGAGCCGGTGGTTCGGTGCCCGTTCGATGAGGTCGGCCACGGAGCCGCCCGACATGTGCTGGCTGACGATGTACGGCTGGCCGTGCTCCTCACCGATGTCGTGGACCGTGACGATGTTCGGGTTGTCGCCGAGGCGGGCCATCGACTGGGCCTCGCGGCGCAGCCTCGCCAGGGCGGCGTCGTCGAGGTGCTCGACCTTCATGAGCGCGATGGCCACCTCGCGGTCGAGCAGGGTGTCCGTGGCGCGGTACACCCGCTTGCGGGCCCCCTCGCCGAGCACGGAGGTGAGCTCGTAGCGACCGCCGGCCAGGAGCGCCGTGCTGATCCCCAGCGCGAGCCCGACCGTCGGCAGGACGGGCTCCGTGCTCTTGGCCACCCCGCAGCCCGGGCAGAAGGCCAGCTCCGGTGGGTTCCGCCGGCCGCAGGCGTGGCAGGGGATCTCGGTGGCGAGCGACGTGCCGCAGTGGCCGCAGAACGCGGCATCGTCGGCGGCCTCCATCCCGCAGGAGGGGCAGCGCGCCCGCTCGCCTCCACCGTCCCCGTCCGCAGTCACGTGCTCCTCCAACCGCCCCGCCTGTGACCTTCGCCCCTACGCTACCGGGGCCCTGGGCCCCAGTCTGTTCGATGGAACACATACAGGGCACCTGCCGGTTACCTACGCTCTGGCCCAGTGCTGGGGGTGGACGACGTGTGCATCGGGTTCGGGGGCGTGCTCGCCCTCGATGGCGTGACCCTGGATGTCCACGACGGCGAGGTGCTCGGGCTCATCGGCCCCAACGGCGCCGGCAAGACGAGCCTCCTCAACTGCATCAGCGGCGTGTACCGCCCGACCCGAGGTCGCCTCGTCCTCGACGGCACCGACCTCGTCGGCCTCCGGCCCCACCGGGTGGCGGCGCGCGGCGTGGGACGCACCTTCCAGAGCCTCGCCCTGTTCCCCGGGCTCAGCGTCCTCGACAACGTCACGCTCGGCCGCCACCTCCGCATGCGCACCGGCCTCCTGAGCGGGGCCGTGTACTGGGGGCGGGCCCAGCGCGAAGAGGTGCGCCACCGCGAGGTCGTGGAGCGCATCATCGACTTCCTCGAGATGGAGGGCATCCGCCGTACGCCGGTCGGCGCCCTGCCCTACGGCCTGCAGAAGCGCGTCGAGCTCGGACGGGCGCTGGCCCTCGAGCCCAGGCTCCTCCTGCTCGACGAGCCCACCTCCGGGATGAACGTGGACGAGAAGGAGGACATCGCCCGGTTCATCCTCGACATCAACGAGGAGATGGGGGTGACCCTCCTGTTCGTCAGCCACGACATCGGGGTCACGATGGACATCTGCGACCGGGTCGTCGTGCTCGACCAGGGCCGCAAGGTGGCGGAGGGGCCGCCGGGCCGCATCCTGCAGGACGAGGCGGTCATCCAGGCCTACCTCGGCGACGCGCTGGCCCGACATGACGCCTGAGCCCGTCGCGACGACGCTGCCGGCGCTGCTCTTGCGGAACGCCGAGCGCTGGCCGCACCGCGTCGCGATGCGGGAGAAGGACCTCGGGATCTGGCAGGCCCACACGTGGGCGGAGTACGCCGCCGCCGTCGAGGCGCTGGCCCACGGGTTCGCGGCCCTCGGCCTCCGACCCGGCGACCGCGTCGCCGTCGTCGGCGACAACCGGCCCGAGCTGTACTGGGCGTGCCTCGCGGTGCAGTCGCTGCGGGCGCTGCCGGTCCCCCTCTACCAGGATGCGATCGCGGAGGAGCTCGGGTTCGCGCTCGGGCACGCCGAGGTGCGGATCCTCGTGGCGGAGGACCAGGAGCAGGTCGACAAGGTCCTCGCCGTGCGCGACCGCCTTCCGAGCCTCGAGCACATCCTCTTCGACGACCCCAAGGGCATGACCTCGTACGAGGACCCCATCCTGCGGGCGCTCGCCACCGTGGCCGCCGAGGGCCGGGCGGCGGCCGACGCGGACCCCACGTGGTTCCGCGCGCGCGTCGCCGAGGTGGCAGGCGACGACGTCGCGCTGATCAGCTACACCTCGGGCTCCACGGGCGTCCCGAAGGGCGCCGTCCTCAGCCACGCCAACCTGCTCGCCAGCTCGGGGGGGGCCCTCGAGCAGGAGCGGTGGGAGCCGGGCGAGGAGGGCCTCGCGTACCTGCCCATGGCGTGGATCGGCGACACCCTGTACTCGCTGGCGGCGTCGCTGTCGGTCGGCGCGGTCGTGAGCTGCCCGGAGGGCCCCGCGACCGTCCAGCGGGACCTGCGGGAGATCGGCCCGACGGTGATGATCGGACCCCCGCGGATCTGGGAGAACCTCCTCACCGAGATCCGCATGCGGGTCGAGGACGCCGACCGGCTCAAGCGGGCGCTGTTCCGCCGCTTCGTGGCCGTCGCCGAGGAGATCGAGGCGGTCCGCATGTCCGGAGCGCGCCCGACCACGCGCCAGCGCGCCCTGCACGCGCTCGGCGAGCGGCTGGTGTACGCCCCGCTGCGGGACCAGATCGGGCTGGGCCGCATGCGCTACGCCTACAGCGGAGGCGCCGCCCTGGGCCCGGAGACCCTGCGCTTCTACCGCGGCATCGGCGTGAACCTGAAGCAGGTCTACGGCATGACCGAAGCGGGCGGGCTGGTGACCGTCCAGCCGGACAACGAGATCAGCCCCACCTCCGTGGGTCGACCGATCGGCGGCGCCGAGGTGAAGGTGGCCGACGACGGCGAGCTCGTGCTGCGGGGGCCCGCCGTCTTCCAGGGGTACTTCCGCGACCCCGAGGCCACGGCGGCCACCTTCCTCGACGGCTGGTTCCGAACGGGGGACGCGGGGTTCTTCGACGAGCGCGGCCACCTCGTCGTGATCGACCGGGCCGCCGACCTGGCCCAGCTGGCCGACGGCACGCGCTTCGCGCCGCAGTTCATCGAGAACCGCCTGAAGTTCAGTCCCTACGTCAAGGAGGCGGTGGCCCTCGGCAGCGGGCGACCGCACGTCGCGGCGCTGGTCAACATCGACGGCGCCAGCGTGGGGCGCTGGGCCGAGCGCCGGAACATCCCCTACACGAGCTACGCCGACCTCTGCCTCCGGCCCGAGGTCCACGCGCTGATCCAGACCGAGGTGGCGACCGTGAACGCCAGCCTGCAGGCGGGTACCGAGATCCACCGCTTCCTCGTCCTCCACAAGGAGCTCGACCCCGACGACGGCGAGATCACCCGGACCCGCAAGCTGCGCCGGCGCCTGATCGCCGACCGGTACGGCGATCTCATCGCCGCGCTCTACGACGGCGCCGACTCCGCGCGGGTGTCGACCACGGTCACCTACGAGGACGGCCACCAGCGCGAGATCGAGGCCGTGATCCCGATCGGATCCCTGACGTAGGTCGACGATGGACTTCTTCCTCGCGCTCCTCGTCCGCGGCCTGCTGACCGGGTCGATCTACGCGCTGGTCGCGCTCGGGTTCGTGCTCGTGTACAAGGCGACGGGCATCGTGAACTTCGCGCAGGGCGAGATGGTCATGTTCGGCGGGTTCTTCGCCGCCGCGATGCTCGGCCAGTACGGCCTGCCCACCATCCTCGCCCTGCCGTTGACCGTGGTGGCGATGATGCTGCTCGGCGTGGGCGTGGAGCGCAGCGTGCTGCGCACCATGGTCGGCCGACCCATCCTCGGCATCGTCATGGCCACGATCGGGTTGGCGTTCTTCCTGCGCGGGCTCGCCCCCATGCTGTGGGGAGCGTCCACCAAGGTGCTCCCGCTCCCCGTCTCGGACGAGCCCACGGAGCTCCTCGGGGTCACCGTGCCGACGACGGCGGTGGTCGGCGCGGTCGGTGCCCTCCTTCTGCTGGCCGGGTTCGGCTGGTACTTCCAGCGCAGCCGGGCCGGGATCGCGCTCCGGGCGGTCGCCGACGACCAGGTCGCGGCGATGACGGTGGGCATCAGCGTCCCACGCGTCTTCGGCTTCTCGATGGGCATGGCCGGCGTGGTCGCCGCGGGCGGCGGGCTCGTGTGGGGCAACCTCCTCGGCGTCGACACGTACCTCGCGCTCCTCGGCCTGAAGGTCTTCCCCGTCGCGATCCTCGGCGGCCTCGACTCGGTCGCGGGCGTGCTCGTCGGCGGGCTCGTGGTGGGCGCGACGGAGAACGTCACGGCCGGCTACGTCGACCCGTACGTCGGAGGCGGAACCCGCGACCTCGTGCCGTTCGTGCTCATGCTGCTCGTGCTCATGGTCCGACCCTTCGGGCTCTTCGGCAAGCGCGACATCGAGCGGGTGTAGCGGTGTTCGGGCGGGCGACCGGCGTGTTCGAGACGACCTACCGGGGCGACATGGGGCTGTACCGGCTGCCGATCGCGCGTCGGGGGGTCGTGGCCTGCGTGATCGTGCTGATCGCGCTGCCGGTGCTGCTCCCGGCGGAGTACCTGACCTGGGCGAGCCTGGCGGCGATCGCGGTGCCGGCCGCCGTGGGGCTGAACCTCCTCACCGGGTACGCGGGCCTCATCTCGCTGGGCCACGCCGGCTTCATGGCCGCGGGCGGCTACACCGCAGCGATCCTCGCCTCGCGCCACGACGTGCCGACGCTGCTCGCGATCCCCGCGGGCGGGATCGTCGCAGCGGCGTGCGGGGTGATCGTCGGGTTGCCCTCCCGCCGGGTGAAGGGCATCTACCTCGCGATCGCCACGATCGCGGCGCAGTTCATCATCGAGTGGCTCATCAACCACGTCGACTGGATCAGCGGCGGCGCCGCCGCCAGCATCGTCCTGCCCGCGCCGGCGCTCGGCCCGATCGACCTCGTGAGCACGCGGGCCCGGTACTGGTTCGTCCTCGCGATCGCGGCGCTGGCCTTCGTCGCCGGGCTGAACCTGGCCCGCAGCCGGATCGGGCGGGCGTTCGTCGCCGTACGCGACCACGACATCGCCGCCGAGGTGATCGGCGTCGACATCTTCCGGTACAAGCTCCTGGCGTTCGCGGTGAGCTCGTTCTTCGCAGGCATCACGGGGGCGGTCTGGGCGAGCTACCTCGGCGTCGCGAACTACGAGATGTTCACCCTCACGGTGTCCATCGAGTACCTCGCGATGGTGGCGATCGGCGGGCTCGGCCTCATGCTCGGGTCCGTGTTCGGCGCGGTGTTCGTGACCGTCCTGCCCCTCGCCATCCAGGACCTCCTCACGAGGTTCGACGACGTCATCCCCGTGGACGACCCCGCCGCCTTCACGAGCCAGCTGCGGCTGGTGCTGTTCGGCGCGCTGATCATGCTCTTCATGGTCATCGAGCCCGAGGGCCTCCACCGGATCTGGCGCACCGTGAAGAACTACTTCGGCCATTGGCCCTTCTCGTACTGACGATGCAACACCGACCCCTCAACGGGCGGGGAAAGGGATCCCAACCATGAAGGCACGACACCTGCTGGTCGTCGCCGCGCTCCTCCTCGGAGCCTGCGGGGGCGACGACGACGAGGGCGGCGGAGCCGCCGGCGACGCGACCTCGACCACGGCCGCCGCACCCACGGGCACACCGATCAAGGTCGGCCTCATCTGCGACCGGTCCGGTCCACTCCAGATCGTCGGCGTGAACCTGTGCCCCGGGTTCCTCGACTACATGGAGCTGGTCAACACGACCCAGGGCGGCGTCGACGGGCACCCGGTCGAGGTCATCGACATCGACCACGCCTACGAGGTGCCCAAGGGCGTCGCCGCCTACGAGCAGATGCGAGAGCAGGGCGCCGTGGCGGTGCTGTGCTTCGGCACGGCCGTCGCCATCGCCCTGAACGACTCCGTCAACAAGGACGAGATCCCGTGCCTCACGCCGGGCTTCGGCATCGCCCAGGCCGGCGACCCGTCGGCCTACCCGTACCAGTTCCCGCTCGCGGCGAGCTACCTGTCGCAGGGGGCCGCGGCCGTGGAGTACGCGCTCGCGCACACCGACGCCGAGCGGCCGAAGATCGCCTACCTCTACTACGACAACCCGTCGGGCCAGGAGCCGCTCCCGGCGTTGGAGGCGCTGGCCGAGCGCGAGGGCTTCGAGCTGAAGACCTTCGCCGTGCCCGCGCCGGGCATCGAGATGGCGGCGCAGGTCACGGACATCACGCAGCGGTTCGAGGCGGACTTCGTCATCTCCCACCTCTTCGGGAAGGCCCCGTCGGTGTCGATCAAGGCCCTGAAGGAGGCCGGCTACCCGCTCGACCAGGTGATCTCGCTCGTGTGGGGCGCGGCCGAGGCCGACATCGAGGCGGCCGGCGGCATGGCGTTCGCCGACGGCTACACGACCCTGCAGTTCGCGGCCGTGGGCCAGGAGGCCGAGACCACCAAGGCCCTGATCGCGATGTTCGAGGGCCGGGGCGAGGATCCCCCTGCGGCGCTCACGGACAACTCCGTGTACTACAACCGCGGCGCGTTCACGGCGGCGGTGCTCGTCGAGGCACTGCGCAAGACCGTCGAGCAGGGCGCCGACCCGGTGACGGGCAAGGCGTTGAAGGCGGGCCTCGAGTCGCTGACCGGCTTCGACGCCGGCGGCCTCGCTCCGCCGCTCAACATCAGCGCCACGGATCACGAGGGCGGCGGCTACACGCGGGTGTACCAGGTCAAGGAGGGGGAGCTCCAGCCCCTCGGCGACTGGGACAACCCCGACCACGACCTGGTGCTCGACCTCATCTCCGGGGGCTGAGGGCCACCGGCCGTTCACCCCGTGCTCCGCATCAGCGGCCTGCAGGTCCGCTACGACGACGTGATCCTCGCCCTCAACGGCATCTCCCTGGAGGTGCCGGAGGGCGGGATCGTCGCGCTCCTCGGAGCGAACGGCGCCGGCAAGAGCACGACCCTCAAGGCGGTGTCGGGGCTCCTGGCCCCCGAGCGCGGGGTGATCACCAAGGGCACGATCGAGCTCGACGGCGAGCGGATCGACCGGCTGTCGCCGTCCGCGATCGTGCGGCGGGGCGTGTCGCAGGTCATGGAGGGACGCCGCGTCTTCGAGCACCTCACCGTCGAGGAGAACCTGGTGGCCGGTGCCCACACCCGGCGCCGGACCGATGTGCGGGCGGACCTCGACGGCATCTACGGCCGCTTCCCCGACCTCGTCCCCCACCGCCGGGCCACCGCGGGGTACCTGTCCGGCGGTCAGCAGCAGATGCTCGCCATCGGTCGGGCGCTCATGGCCCGGCCCCGCGTCCTGCTCCTCGACGAGCCGTCGCTCGGGCTGGCGCCGGCGCTCGTGGCGCAGCTGTTCGACCTCATCGTCGAGCTCAACCGGGAGCAGGGCATGACGATCCTGCTGGTCGAGCAGAACGCGGCGTCGGCGCTCGAGATCGTGCAGCACGCGTACGTGATGGAGACCGGGCGGATCGTCCTCGACGACACGGCGGCGCGGGTGCGGGCCAACGAGGACGTCAAGGAGTTCTACCTCGGGCTGACCGAGGTGGGCCGCAAGAGCTACCGCGACCTGAAGCACTACAAGCGCCGCAAGCGCTGGCTCTCCTAGCCCTACCCTGGCCGCTTCCGCTCGGGAGGTCGCCGTGTCCCAGGTCCGTGTCCACAACTTCTCGATCTCCCTGGACGGGTTCGGGACCGGTGACGGCCTCACCTTCGAGGCCCCGTTCGGTCACGCCGGGGAGCGCCTGCACGAGTGGATGTTCGCCACGCGGTTCTGGCGATCGTTGGTCGGTGACACCGGGGGCACCTCGGGCGTCGACCACTCGTTCGCCCTGCGCAACCTCCCCGGCATCGGTGCCGAGATCATGGGCCGGGGCAAGTTCGGTCCGCAGACCGGCCCGTGGACCGACGTCGGCGCGGACGACGAGTGGCGCGGCTGGTGGGGGCCGAACCCGCCGTTCCACTCGCCGGTGTTCGTGCTCACGCACCACCCCCGCCCGTCGATCGAGATGGAGGGCGGCACCGTGTTCCACTTCGTCGACGGCACACCGAAGGAGGTGCTCGATCTCGCCCGGGAGGCCGCCGGCGACCTCGACGTGCGCCTCGGCGGCGGCGCGACGGTGGTCCGGGACTTCCTCGCCGCCGACCTCGTCGACCTGATGCACGTCGTGCAGGTGCCGCTCCTGCTCGGCCGCGGCGTGCGCCTGTGGGACGGCCTCGAGGGCCTCGAGCAGCGCTACGACATCGAGGCCGTATCGTCACCGAGCGGCGTCACCCACCTGACCTTCACCCGTCGCTAGCCGAGCCCCGGAGGTGCCGCTCGGCCTCGGCCGCCAGTCGCCGCACCAGCGCCGTGGCGGGCTCGATCGCCGTGATCGCGCCGCACGACTCACCGGCGTAGTGCGGCATGGCATCGACGTGGCCGCGGGCGTCGGCGGTGGGCGGCGCGAGGTGGAACGGCGGCAGCGACCGGGGCTCTCCCCCGAGGTCCATCTCGGCGACGACGTCACCCTCGAAGCGGGACGCCGCGTCGACGGACCGGCTCAGGACGCGGCTCGTCTTCTCCGGATCGGGCCACATGACGTCGAACACGTCGGTGAGCACCGACTCGCTGGCCGCGGCGTCGACGAGGGCCTGCTTGTACACGGGGTGGGCGCCCGCCTCGTCCGTGGCCAGCAACCTCGTGCCGAGGCGCACACCGTCGGCGCCGGCCGCGAGGGCAGCGGCGATCAGCCGGCCGGTCGCGATGCCACCGGCGGCGAGCACGACGACGCCGTCGCCGTCGACGGCGTCGAGGATCTCGGCGAGGAGCGGCCAGAGCGAACGGTGGCCGTGCATGCGACCGCCTCCCTCGGTGCCGCGGACGACCACCACCTCGCACCCGGCGTCGGCTGCCGCCCGCGCCTGGGGGACCGAACCGACCTGCCAGCCGGCCAGGGCGCCGCCCTCGTGGACGAGATCGACCAGCGAGCGGTCCACCGGGCCGTGGTAGAAGTCGACGACCCTCGCCTTGCTCGCTGCCACCTCGACCGCGGCACGGTCGACGAACGGCATGAGGAAGTTGATGCCGACGGGACCCGCCGCCTTGGCCGTGACCGCGTCGAGGATGTCGCGGACGACCGGCGCGGGTGCCAGGTGGGGCGCCACCATGCCCATGCCACCGCCGGCCGTGACGGCGACGACCAGCTCGGGCGTGCACAGCGAGCCCATGGGTGCGAGCTGGATCGGCGTGTCGCAGCCGACCAGCTCGGTGAACCTCGTGTTCAGCATCGCTCCTCCAACCGCCTCGCCGGCGCGACCTCCCAGGTCCGAGCCCGTCGACAAAATCCTGCCGCGAGCAGCTGGTGTCAAGCCCGGC
>DATFFY010000134.1:0-9407 GCA_035249805.1 Acidimicrobiales bacterium
CTCGGCCCGACACGTCGGGCAGCCGTCCAGGTGGGCGAGCAGGGCGGCCTCGCGCTCGGGCGGGCCTTGGGCCACCACCCAGGTGGCGACGTCCTCCCGCCACTCGGGACAGGCCTCGGGTCGCTCAGCCATCTCGCCACCCCTGGGCCTCGAGGGCCTCGCGCATGGCGCGCAACCCGTAGTACACGCGGCTCTTGACCGTCCCCTCCGGCACGCCCAGCTCGAGCGCCACGTCGGCGTAGGGACGGCCCCGCCAGTGGACCTCGACCAGCGCCCGCCGGTGGTCGTCGCCGAGGTTGGCCAGCGCCGTCTCGACCTCCCAGACGGTCAGCATCCGCTCGATGCCGTCGTCCGACGGGGTGCCCTCGGCGGGCCGGCCGTCCTCGTCGACGGCGGCCAGCTGGGGCCGGCTCCGGCGGGCCCGGACCAGGTCGATCACCACGTTGCGCAGGATGGCGAAGAGCCAGGTGCGCTGCGACGCGCGAGCGGGGTCGTAGCTCGACGACGCCCGCCACGCGCGCAGGAACGCCTCCTGCACCGCCTCCTCCGCCAGCCCCGGGTCGCCGAGTGACCGGCGGGCGAAGCGGTAGAGCTCGCCGCCGTGCGCGTCGTACACGGCTCGGAGCGCGGCGTCGGGAAGCTGGGCCATCGCACCTGGTCCCGTACGAGCCCTGCCCGCCGCGCTCCGCCGCCGCGTCCCGGCCTAGGTGACCGTGAGGGTCCCCGTCATGGCGGCGGGGTGGATGTCGCAGTGGAAGGCGTAGGTGCCAGGTTCGCTCGGGGCCACGAACTCGCCCTGGGCGCCACCGCTCACCGTGCCGGTGTCGAACAGGTCGGGGTCGTCCGAGGTGACGGTGTGCGGGTTCGACCCGGTGTTGTCCAGGGCCACCTCGGTCCCCGCGGCCACCGTGAGGGTCCCGTCCTGGAAGAGGTTGTCGGCGGCGACGATCGTCGCCCCCTCCTCCGTCTCACCGCCCCCTTCGTCGGCCGGGGCGGTGGTGGAGGTCACCTCCTCGGTGTCGTCGCCGGTGTCGGCGGCGTCGTCGTCGTCGTCGCCGCAGGCGGCGAGACCGAGCACGAGAGCCCCGGCCGCCAGGGCGGCCAGGGTGCGGTGAAGGGCAGGAGTTCGCATGTCCGGAGGATACGGACGCGGCGGCCCGCGGGTTCAGGTGCCGGAGGCGGCCGGGTCGGCGGGCTCGACCTCGTCGTCGGCCGGGAGCCCGGGGACCATGCCTGCGGCCTCGTCGGCCGCCAGCAGCTTGCGGACCCGCAGGAGGATCCAGACCGACGCCCCCACGAGCACCAGCATCAGCCACTGCGCGCCCGTCATCATGAGGACGCGCTCGTCGTTCACCCGGAAGGAGTCCGACACGAACCGGCACACGCCGTAGTAGGCGCAGAAGATCCCGATGGCCAGCCCGGCCGGCGGCCGGGTCTTCCGCAGGTGCAGCAGCCACGTGAGGAACGCGAAGAGGACGAGCAGGTACAGCAGCTCGTAGAGCGCCGTCTGGTGGAAGACCATCCCTTCGCGCAGCGGCAGGTCCCCGAGGGTGGACTCCCGCACGCTGCCGCCCTCGTAGCGGACGCCGAGGGGGAAGGACGTGAGCCGGCCGAAGTGCTCGCCCACCGAGTAGCAGGCGATGCGACCGATGGCGAGGCCGATGGCGAGGCCGTAGGCGTAGCCGTCGAGGCTGTGCCAGCGGGTCAACCGGTTCCACTTCCTGTACACCGGGTAGCCGGCGAGCACGGCGAAGAGGAACCCGCCGGAGAACTGGAGGCCGCCCTGCCACACCGCGATGACGTCGATGGGGGAGTCGACGTCCTCCGTGTGGGAGAGCACCCAGGTGATGCGGGAGCCGATGACACCGACGATGACCATCCGCATCGCGAGCGCGTAGGTCGTGTCGCGGACCACGCCGTAGCGCTCGCCGTGCCGTGCGGCGAGCCAGGCCCCGATCAGCACGCCGATGGCGACGACGAACCCGAACGTGCGGAGCTCGACCGGGCCGAGCTCGATCTTCGGGAACGTGGTGTACGGGATCTCCGCGAGCACGCCGATCATCGGGCCATCGTGGCACGGTGGAGGCCGGCGCCGTGCACGCGGCTAGATGGGCTCGTGCCACCCCCCGAAGCCGGCCACGAGGGCGTCGGCCTCGGTGGGGCCCCAGGTGCCTTGGCGGTACGGCGCGACGGGTGGGGGCGAGGACAGCACGCGCTCGAAGATGCGCCACTGCTCGTCGACGGCATCGGCCCGGCCGAACCGGCGGGCGTCGCCCTCCATGGCGTCCTCGAGGAGCCGGCGGTAGGCCTCCTGGCGCTGCCCGAACACCTCGCCGAAGGAGACCTCGAGGTCGACGGGGCGCGTCGCGAGGTCGTCGCCGGGGGCCTTCGTCTGCAGGTGCAGCATCACACCGTCGTCGCGGCCGAGGCGGAAGCGCAGGTGGTTCGGGTGCGGGGCCCGCGAGCCGGGGGGCGTGAAGAGGAGCCGGGGTGGTGCGTTGAACTCGACGACGGCCTCGGTGGCGGCCATCGGCAGCCGCTTGCCGGTGCGGATGAACCAGGGCACGCCGGCCCAGCGCCAGGAGTCGATGTCCAGGCGCAGCGCGACGTACGTCTCCACGTCCGAGTCGGGAGCCACGTCCTCCTCCTCGCGGTAGCCGCGGTACTGGCCGCGCACCACCTGGCTCGGCGGCACCGTCTGGACCTGCCGGAAGAGCTTGCTGCGCTCGTCGCGCAGCGCGGCCTCGTCGGCGCCCACGGGCGGCTCCATCGCGAGGAGGGCGACGACCTGGAGCAGGTGGTTCTGCACCACGTCGCGCAGCGCGCCGACGGTCTCGTAGAAGCGGCCCCGGCCCTCGACGCCGAGCTCCTCGGCCATCGTGATCTGCACGCTCGAGATGAAGTTCCGGTTCCAGATGGGCTCGAGGAGCGAGTTGGCGAACCGGAACACGAGGATGCTCTCGACCGACTCCTTCCCGAGGAAGTGGTCGATGCGGAAGACGTCGCCCTCGTCGAAGACGCGGTGGACGATCTCGTTGAGCCGGTGGGCGGACCCTCGGTCGCGTCCGAACGGCTTCTCCAGCACCACGCGCGCCCCCTCGTGCAGCTGCCGCGACGACAGCCCGAGGACGACGTCCTCGAAGAGCGACGGCGGGATGGCCAGGTAGAAGAGCGGGTGCCGCGCATCGCGTGCCGCGAGGTGGTCCTTCAGCAGGCCGTAGGACGCGGCATCCCGGTAGTCGCCCTGCACGAACGTGATCTGGGCGACCAGGGCCTCCCACACGGCCTCGTCGACGGGGCCGGCCGCCTCGATGCCCTCCCGGGCGTGCTGGCGCAGCCGCCCGTCGTCCCACTCGGAGGACGCGAAGCCCACCACCGGGACGACAGGCCGACCGGCGGCGGCCATGTCGTAGACGGCCGGGAAGATCTTCCGCCGGGCCAGGTCCCCCGTCGCCCCGAAGAGCACCAGCGCGTCGGAGCAGGTCGGCGTGGATCCGGTCACGAGGGGGTGGCCGCGTCGTCGGCGTCGGCGCTGATGGCGGGGCCCTCCCCCGCGGCGACCTCGGGCAGGACGCCGTGCCCGCCGAACTGCTCACGGAGGGCGGCGATCGCCTTCATGGCGACCGACTCGTCGTGCTGGCTCGTGAACCGGGCGTACAGCGCGGCCGAGATCACCGGGGTGGCCACCCCGCGCTCGATGGCCTCCTGCACGGTCCACCGCCCCTCGCCCGAGTCCTGCGCCACCCCCCGGATCCCGTCGAAGTCCGGCCGCTGCTCGAGGGCCCGGACGAAGAGGTCGAGGAGCCACGAGCGCACGACGCTGCCCTGCCGCCACGCCCGCAGGGCGCCGACGGCATCGATCTCGAGCCCGGAGCGGGCCAGCAGCTCGTAGCCCTCGGCGTACGCCTGCATGAGGCCGTACTCGATGCCGTTGTGGACCATCTTCGTGAAGTGCCCGGTGCCCGCCCCGCCCGTGTGCACGAACCCGCCCTCGGGGGCCAGCGCGTCGAAGACGGGCTGCGCGGCGGTCACCGAGTCGGGCTCGCCCCCGACCATGAGGCAGTAGCCCTCCGTCCGCCCCCAGACCCCGCCGCTCGTCCCGGCGTCGACCCAGCCGATCCCGAGCGCGTCGAGCGCGGCGGCCCGGCGCACGCTGTCGCGCCAGTTCGAGTTGCCGCCGTCGATCACGACGTCGCCGGCCTGCAGCAGGCTCCGGAGCTGGTCGATCGTGTCCTCCGTCGGATCCCCGGCGGGCACCATGACCCACACGATCCGGGGCGGGTCGAGCCGCCGGACGAGCTCGTCGAGCGAGCTCACGTCGGTGGCGGCGCTGAACGCGTCGAAGCCGACGACCTCGAGCCCCTCGTCGCGCAGGCGCTCCGCCATGTTGCCGCCCATCCGACCGAGGCCGACCATGCCGATCCTCACCGCGCCACCTCCAGCAGCTCGTCGAGCTCGACCCGTCCCGCCACGCGGCCGCGCTGCTGCAGCACCTTGAGGTCCCCCGCCGCCTGCGCGGCCAGCAGCTCGCCGAACCCGAGGGGTCGGCCCGGGATCGGGATGTCCTCCGCCGCCGGCTCGTGGACCTGCACGCAGACGATCTCCTGGGGCCCGCCCTTGTGCAGCTGGCCCGTCGAGTGCAGGAAGCGGGGGCCGAACCCGAGCGACACGGCGACGCGGTGCCGGTCGCGGAGGACCTCGCGGACGTCCTCGAGCGCGGCGGCCGTCGGGCCCTCGGGGTCGACGAAGGCCTGCAGGGCGAGGTGCCAGCCGGGCTGCAGGCGGTCGGTCAGCTCCGCCAGCGCGGTGACCGGGACGCGGCTGTCGCCCTGGCTGAGCACACCGTTCGTCGCCTCCTTGGCGGCGGCGACATCCGGCTGGTCGAACGGGTTGACGCCGATGAACGCGCCCGCGAGCGCCGTCGCCACCTCGGCCACCACCACGGCCCGACCGATGCTGCTCGGGGTCGCCTGGACGCCGAGCTCCACGAACCTGCGGTCCTCGCCGTAGACGCGGGGCGGGCCCGGGCGCTCGCCCACGAGGGGAACGAGGCCGGTGCCGTCCTTGCCCAGCGACTCGGCCACGAGCTGCTCGAGCCACAGGCCGAAGGTCGCCACCTCCGGCTCGAGTCGGAAGGTGAGCTTGTCGTGCCCGACGGCGACGCCGTTGGCCATCGTCCGGGCGAGCGTGAGGCCGGGGTTCGATGCCGCCGGCGTGTTCGGCCCGCACTGCTCCACGCCCTCGAGCCCACCGTGCAGGAGGGCGTCGGCATCGAGGCCCATCAGCAGCGCGGGCACGATGCCGAACAGCGACAGGGCGGAGTACCGCCCGCCGATGTCCGGCCGGTTCTCGAAGATGCCGGGGAAGTCGCGCTGCCTGGCCAGCACGTCGAGCTCCGAGTCCGGGTCGGTGATGACGGCGAACCGGCCCTTGCCCGCGGCGCGGCTCCACGCCCACTCGAGGTGGCTCCGGGTCTCGATCGTCGAGCCCGACTTCGAGGAGGCGACGTGGAGGGTGCGCTCGGGCGGGCACCGCTCGGCCACGCGCGCGATCGCGTCGGGGTGCGTCGTGTCGAGGACGTGCAGGCGGGGGTGCCCGCCACTCGGCTCGAAGGTGCGGGTCAGGACCTCGGGGAAGAGGCTCGAGCCGCCCATGCCCATCAGCAGCACGTGGTCGATGCCGTCGAGCAGCTTGTCGACGTGCTCGCGGAGGGGACCGAGGACGCGCCACACCTCCCCCACCACCGGGATCCAGCCGATGCGGTCGCTGATCTCGGTGGGGTCGTCGCGCCAGAGCGTGTGATCACCCTCGAACAGGCGGCGGACGGGGTCGCGCGGGTCCGGCGGCGGGGGGACGGCCCCCGCAGGCTCGGTCATGCGATCGCGCTCGCGGCCTCGTGGGCGGCCGCGCCCACACGGTCGACGACGTCGTCGGTGTGGGCCAGGCCCGGGAACAGGACCTCGTACGCGCCCGGCGCCAGGGCGACACCCCGGTCCAGCAGCGCGTGGAAGAAGGCGGCGTAGCGGGCGGTGTCGGTGCGCTGCGCGGTCGCGTAGTCGACGGGCGCCTCGGCCGTGAACGACAGGCCGACGAGGGACGCCACCTGCGGCACGACCGCAGGGATCCCGGCGGCGGCCAGCGCGTCCCGCAGGACGGCGGCCAGGCGCTCGGCCGTGCGCGTGAGCGCGGCGTACGCGGCGTCGTCGAGCAGCTCGAGGGCGGCGAGCCCCGCGGCGGTGGCCAGCGGGTTCCCGGACAGCGTGCCGGCCTGGTACACGGGGCCGAGGGGCGCGACCTGCGCCATCACGTCGGCCCGGCCGCCGTAGGCGCCGATGTTCAGGCCCCCGCCGATCACCTTGCCGAACGTGCTCAGATCCGGCGTGACGTCGAGGAGGCCCTGACCGCCGCCTCGGGCGACCCGGAAGCCGGTGATCACCTCGTCGACCACGAGCAGCGCGCCGACGCGGTCGCACTCGGCTCGGAGGCCCTTGAGGAACCCCGGCTCCGGCGGGACCAGCCCCATGTTCGCGGCGATGGGCTCCACGATCACGCAGGCCGTGTCCTCGTCGAGCTCGGGCACCACGTTGTACGGCACGACCACCGTGTCGGCGACGGCGGCCGCCGTGACCCCGGCCGAACCGGGGAGCCCGAGCGTGGCCAGCCCCGTGCCCGCCTCCGCGAGGAGGAGGTCCCCGTGGCCGTGGTAGTTGCCGGCGAACTTCACGACCTTCCGCCGTCCGGTGTGGCCCCTGGCGACCCGGACGGCTGACATCGTCGCCTCCGTGCCGGACGAGACGAGGCGGACCTGCTCGACGGACGGCACCCGATCGCAGATGGCCTCGGCCAGGAGCACCTCGCGCTCGGTCGGGGCGCCGTACGACGTGCCGTCGGCCGCGGCGCGCTGCACGGCCTCGACGATGGCGGGGTGGGCGTGGCCGGCGATCACCGCGCCGTACGACTGCACCAGGTCGACGTACCCCCGCCCATCGGCGTCCCACACCATCGGGCCCTCGGCCCGCGCGACGAAGTACGGCGTGCCCCCCACGCCCCCGAAGGCGCGCACGGGGCTGTTCACGCCTCCGGGGATCACGCGCTGCGCCCGCTGGAACAGCGCGTCGCTCGTCGCCCCGGCCTCGTGCGTCATCGGGAGCCAGCCCCGCGCGAGCTCAGTGGCTGCCCGATGACGAGCGGAGCCGCTCCGCGGCTCCGGGATGCCTGTGCTGCTGGATTCGCTCGCTGACGCTCGCTCATCGCCTGAGCACCGCGGCGAGCTCTTTGGCGAAGTACGTGAGGATCACGTCCGCGCCCGCTCGCTTCACCGCGGTGAGGTGCTCGAGGGCCACCGCCGGCCCGTCGAGCCAGCCGCGCTCCGCGGCTGCCTGGACCATCGCGTACTCGCCGGATACGTGGTACGCCGCGACGGGCACGTCGACCTCGGCCCGCGCCGCGGCGATGACGTCGAGGTAGGCGAGGGCCGGCTTCACCATCACCATGTCCGCGCCCTCGGCCACGTCGGCGCGGATCTCCGCCAGCGCCTCGCGGGCGTTCGCCGGGTCCTGCTGGTAGGACCGGCGGTCGCCGCCGTCGGCGATCTGCACGTCGACCGCGTCGCGGAACGGTCCGTAGAGGGCGGACGCGTACTTGGCCGCGTAGGCCAGGATCGCCGTGGTGGTGTGCCCGGCCTCGTCGAGCGCGTCGCGGATGGCGGCGACCTGGCCGTCCATCATCCCGCTGGGCGCGACGATGTCGGCCCCCGCGTCGGCCTGGGCCACGGCGGCGCGGCGGTACAGCCCGAGGGTGGCGTCGTTGTCGACGTCGCCGTCGGCGCCGACGATGCCGCAGTGGCCGTGCGTCGTGTACTCGTCCACGCAGAGGTCGGCGACGAGCACGAGGTCGTCGCCCACCTCCGAGCGCAGGTCCCCGAGCGCCACCTGCACGATCCCCTGCGGGTCCCACGCGCCGGACCCCTCGTCGTCCTTGGTGGCCGGGACGCCGAAGAGGATGGCGCCGGGGACGCCCAGCGCGGCCAGCTCGGCCACCTCCTTGCGCAGCGACTCCCGGGTGTGCTGCACCACGCCGGGGAGGCTCGCGATCGGCTGTGGCTCGCTGATGCCCTCGCGCACGAACAGGGGTGCGATCAGGTCGTCGACCGACAGGCGCGCCTCCGCGACGAGGCGGCGCAGCGCCGGCGTGCGGCGCAGCCGTCGCAGTCGACGCTGGGGGAACCCGGGCACGGGCCTCAGGCTACCGGGGGGCGCGTGGCACGAGCCCGGCGAGGTCCGCGACGGTGAGCTCCTCGAGCGAGGCGACGACGAGGTCGGCGGCCGAGAAGTCGTGGCTGCGGGTGACGCGACCGGGCACGGCCACCGCGGCCATCCCCGCGGCGTGCGCGGCGGCGATCCCGTGCTCGGAGTCCTCCAGCGCGACCGAGCACCGCGGATCGGCGCCGAGGTCGAGGCAGGCGCGGAGGTACACGTCGGGCGCCGGCTTGCCGACGCCCCCGACCATGTCCGACCCGACGAGCGCGGTGAACGCACCGTCCAAGCCCAGTCGACCGACGTGGCGGTCGAGCCAGGCGCGGCTGGACGACGAGGCGATGCCGAGCGCGACCCCGGCGCCCAGCAGCGCGTCGACCAGCGAGAGGACACCGGGCATCGGCGGCAGGGTGTCGCGGTTGGATCGATCCTGACGTTCGTAGGCGGCGTCGAAGTCCTCCCGGTCGAACGGGCCCGCGATGCCGCAGGCCGCGCAGAGGCGATCCCACTGCGTCCGCTCGTCGCGCTCGTTGGTGCCGACCACGGTCGCCCACGCGTCGACGGTGAGCTCGTGCCCGTGCGCGGCGAACGCGGCGGCCGCGGATTCGAAGATCACCCACTCGCTGTCGATGATCAACCCGTCGAAGTCGAAGACGACCGCCTCGAGCCTCATGCTCACGGCGACCGCTCGGCCGCCCAGGCGGCGAGCGCGTCGACGAGCCCCTGCACGGTGTGCACGTCGGCCTCGACGTCCACGGCGAGGCCGAGGTCCCGCGCGGTGGCCGCGGTGACCGGCCCGATGCAGGCCACGACCGGGGGGACCGCGTCGGCCCCGAGCAGCTCGACGAACCGCGCGACGGTGGACGACGACGTGAAGGTGACGGCGTCGGCGGCGGCCACCGCCACCCGCTGCTCGTCGGAGACGGCGGCGGGGACGGTGCGGTACGCGTCGACGACGTCGACCCCCCACCCGCGCTCCCGCAAGCCGTCGGGGAGCACGTCGCGGGCCACCGAGGCACGGGCCAGCAGGATGCGCCCACCGTCCTGGCCCGGCCAGGGGACGGCCTCGAGGAGCGCCTCGGCGACGTACTTCGCGGGCACCACGTCGGCGACGATGCCGGCCTCCGCGAGCACCGCGGCCGTGCCCGGGCC
>DATFFY010000135.1:0-9607 GCA_035249805.1 Acidimicrobiales bacterium
GCCCTCGAGCTGAGCGGCGACGACCGCACGGGTGTGTCCGACGGGGCCATCAACCTCGCCGTGCACGCGCCGGTGACGGGCGCGGCACCGCTGCCGGCCGCGTCCTTCGAGCGGGCCAACGACACGTACTGGCGCTACGTCACCGAGGTGCAGGGCCAGAAGGTGCTCGGCCGCTCGAAGGTGAACGTGTCGTTCAAGGACGACAAGTACACCCCGAACACCGCCATCCAGGCCTGCCGGGAGCTGTCGGCGTCGGCGTTCATGCTCGTCGGAGCGGGCGGCACCGACCAGATCCAGGCCTGCGCGCAGTTCTCGGAGCAGAGCGGCGTCCCCTACCTGTCGCCGGGCGTGACCGAGGTCGGCCTCGACGACCTGTCGACGTACTTCGCCGCCGCGATGACCTATCCGCAGCAGACCGAGCTCCTCGCCCAGTACATCAAGAAGAACTTCGCCGGGAAGAAGGTCGGCGCCATCATCACGAACACGCCGAACTTCGACGACGCGGCCAAGGCCTGGGACGCGGCGGTGGCCAAGCAGGGCCTCCCGTACTTCAAGACGCTCCGCCACCCGAAGGGCAACAACAGCTGGATCACGGCCTACGCGAGCGAGATGCGGGGCGCCGGCGTCCAGGTCCTGTTCATCCTCTCGGCGCCCGTCGACTACATCCAGTTCGCGCAGCAGTCCGGCACGCAGGGCTTCCGGCCGCAGTACATGGGGCTCGGCATCAGCAAGGGCCTCAACGCCGTGCTCGGCGCCGGTTGCCCGGACGTGAACGGCGGCATCTTCTTCTCGCCGTTCCCGGGCCTCGACTGGGCCCGCCAGAACGTGCCCGAGTTCTTCCAGACGAGCCAGCGGTTCGGTAAGCCGAGCGACGACATCGCGCTGGCGCTGTGGGGCCTCGCCGCCGTGCAGCACGAGTTCTTCAAGCGGTACGAGCAGGTCTACGGGAGCACCGATCTGACGCGCGAGGACTTCGTCAAGATGCTCGAGCTGCAGAAGGGCATGGCCTCCAAGGTCTTCCCGCAGCTCTCGTACAGCTCCGAGAACCACTTCGGCGCCAACCAGGTGCACGTCCTCCAGGCCGACTGCGCCGCGGGCGAGCACAAGACCCTCGCCACCTTCGCCTCGGGGTTCTGACGTGGAGACCTGGATCGAGGTCCTGGTGTTCGGCATCCAGCGGGGTGCCATCTTCGGCCTCGTCGGCCTGGGCCTCGCGCTCGTCTACAAGGCCACCCGCATCCTCAACTTCGCCCAGGGCGAGCTCGGGACCCTGCCCGCCTTCATCGCCCTGCTGATGATGACGGGGTGGCAGACGGCGGGCGACGAGGCCGCCGACCGAGGGCTGCTGATCCCCGCCACCCTCGCCGCCATCGCCGTCGGGGCGGTGCTCGGCGTCGTGCTCTACGCCGTGGTGATCCGGCCCCTCGGCAAGGTCTCGCCGGTGACATCGCTCGTGGCCACCGCCGGCGTGGCGCTGCTCGTCACCACCGTGGAGATCAACCTCTTCGAGGCGAGGGCCCGGCGGTTCCCGCGGCCCGTCAACGGCGGGTTCCGCCTCGCCGGCACCGACGTGACCATCGACTGGCACACGATCGTGATCCTGGCCGTGCTGGCCGGCGTGGCCCTTGCGCTGGCGGCCTTCTTCCGCAGCTCGCCCGGCGTCGCCCTGCTCGCCACCGCGGAGGACAGCTTCGCGGCCGAGCTCCAGGGCGTGCCGGTGGAGCGCATGCGGGCGATGGCCTGGGGGGCGGCCGGCGCGCTGGGTGCGCTCGCCGGGGTGCTCGGGGCCGGCGTGTTCGAGAGCCTCACGCCCGGGCTCGTCACCAGCACGTTCATGATCCCGGCGTTCACGGGGGTCGTCCTCGGCGGCATCACGTCCATGGTCGGCGCCGTCGTCGGTGGCTTCGTGCTGGGCATCGTCAGCCAGGCGGCCATCCAGATCGTCACGACGTACGAGCTCGACGTGCCCGGCCCCCCGCAGCTGGCCGTGCTCGTCGTGCTCCTCGCGGTGCTGCTGGTACGCCCGCAGGGCCTCCTCGGGAAGGGCGCGTAGGTGCGCAGCCCTGCTCGCATCGTCGCGCTGGCCGTGATCGCGGCCGTCGTGCTCGCCGTCCCGCACCTGATCCCCGAGGTGTACACGAACGTCGTGTCGCGGGCGGCGGTGTACGGGATCCTCGCCGTCTCGATGAACGTGCTCGTGGGCTACGCGGGGCAGGCCTCGCTCGGCCACGCCGCGTTCCTCGGCGTGGGGGCGTTCGCCTCGGGCTACGCGCTGACCGAGATGGGCATGCCGTTCGCCGCCGCGCTCGTGGTGGCCGCGCTCGTCGGGATGGCCGCCGCGCTGGTGCTCGGCGGCGTGGCGCTGCGGGTCACCGGGCTGTACCTGGCCCTGGTGACGATCGCGTTCGGCCTGTTCGCGCAGGAGACGCTGTTCAACATCCGGTCGCTCACCGGTGGCGGCGCCGGGCAGCCGGCCGCCCGCCCGTCGATCGCCCTGACCGACCTCCGCTACGCCTACCTGTGCATCGGTGTGCTGCTGCTCGTCCTGCTCTTCGACTGGCGCCTCACCGCGACCCGTCCGGGCCGGGCCATCCAGGCCCTGCGCGACGACGAGCGCGTGGCCGCGTCGTGGGGCATCGACGTCACCGGCCACAAGCTGCTCGCCTTCGTGATCTCCGGTGGGATCGCGGGCGTGGGCGGGGGGCTGTTCGCGTCCATCGAGCAGATCGTGTCGAAGGAGGACTTCGGCCTCAGCCTGTCGATCACGTTCCTGCTCATGACGGTCGTGGGCGGCGCGGGCAACCGCTGGGGCGTCGTCCAGGGCGGCGTCCTCTTCGCCGTCCTCCCGACGCTGCTCGACCGCGCCCACGCCAACTGGCACGTGTTCCCGTTCACCGAGCTGGAGGCCACCTGGGAGCCGGCCATCGGCGCGGTGCTGCTGCTGCTGACGCTCACGCTCTTCCCGGGCGGCATCGCGCAGCAGCAGGGTCCCTTGCTCCGATGGCTCGGCGGCGGACCGTTCTCGCGCGAGCACGAGGAGCCCGCCCTGGCCCAGGGAGGAGGCATGGGTGCCCGTCCCTGACCGAACCGGCAACGGCAACGGCAACGGCATCGTCCTCGAGACCGCGGGCGTCGCCATCCGCTTCGGTGGCGTCCAAGCGCTGACCGACGTGTCCCTCAAGGTCGGCGAGGGGGAGATCGTGGGGATCCTCGGCCCGAACGGCGCCGGCAAGACCACGCTCTTCAACTGCGTGTCGGGCTTCTACAACCCCGACCGCGGGCGCGTGCGGCTGTTCGGCGAGGACGTCACCGAGCTCAAGCCCGAGCTCCGGGCCCAGCGCGGCCTCGGTCGCACCTTCCAGCAGGTCGGCCTCGTGCGCAGCTTCACGGTCATCGAGAACCTCGTGGTCGCGCAGCACGCCAGCGTCCGCTCGAGCGGGCTGGCGGCGCTCGCGGGGGTGCCGCAGGCGATGCGGGAGGAGCGGCTCCTGCGGACGCGGGCGGAGCTGGTGCTCGACTTCATGGACCTGGGCCACCTCCGCGACCGGCCCATCTCGGGCCTGCCGTACGGGACCCTGAAGATGGTCGAGGTCGCCGCCGTGCTGGCCACCGACCCGTCGATCCTCATGCTCGACGAGCCCCTCGCGGGTGCCAGCGGCGAGGAGGGGAGCGCGTTCTGCGACCGCGTCGAGCGCATGCGGCGCGAGCTCGGGCTGTCGGTCATCCTCATCGAGCACCACGTGCCGCTCGTCCTGCGGACGTCCGACTACGTGTACGTGCTGAACTTCGGCGCCATGCTGGCGCAGGGCACACCGGACGAGGTCCGCGACAACCCCGAGGTGGCCGAGGCCTACATGGGCGAGGGGGCGAGCTCTCTTGCCTGAGCCGATGGTCGAGCTGGTCGACGTGAAGGCCGGGTACGGGCCGGTGCCCGTGCTGCACGGCTTCAACGTGACGGTCGGCGCCGGCGAGGTCGCGGTGCTGCTGGGCCTGAACGGCGCCGGCAAGTCCACCGCGGTGAAGGTCCTGTGCGGGGCGGTCCACTGCTCGAGCGGCCAGGTCCGCTACCACGGCGAGGACATCACCGGCTGGTCGACGAGCCGCTGCGTGCAGCACGGGATCGTGATGGTGCCCGAGGGCCGCCGCGTGTTCGGCAGCCTCTCCGTCGAGCGCAACCTGCAGGTGGGGTCCTGGACGCAGCGCCGGTCCCGGTCCTGGTGCGAGGAGCAGCGCGAGCACGTCTACCGGGTGCTGCCCCGCCTGTCGGAGCGCCGCGGCCAGCAGGCCGGCACCCTGTCCGGCGGCGAGCAGCAGATGCTCGCCATCGGTCGGGGCCTCATGGCCAACCCGCAGGTGCTCGTGATCGACGAGGCCTCGCTGGGCCTGGCCCCGGTCATCGTCAAGGAGATCCTGAAGATCGCCCGGTCCCTGGCCGACGACGGCACGACCGTGCTCCTCGTGGAGCAGAACGTCGGTGCCCTCGAGATCGCGGACGTGGGCTTCTTCGTGGACCAGGGCGTCGTCAGCGCGACCCTGCGGGGCAAGGAGCTGGGCGACGGCGACCGCATCCGGTCGCTCTACCTCGGGTAGCTAGGCGCTGCGGCGGGACTTGGCGGCGCTGAGCTGGCGGGCCCGGGTGGGGCGGGGCGCGGACGGCGCCTGCTCGGCCCGCTCCTCGAGGAGCCGCTCGATGCGGTCCATCAACGCGTCGTTGTCGGCCCGGCGGGACTGCACGTTGATGACGGTGAGGCCGGCGCCGATGAGACCGACCCCGACCAGCCCCCCCGAGATCAGGTACGGGAGCTGGCCCTCCACGTAGTCCTTGGCGGCCGCGCCGTTCCAGGCGAGGAACAGTGCGATGAAACCGGCCACCACGAGGGCCACCCCCGCGCTGACCGGCGAGTTCGTGGCCCACCTGCGCATGGGCGGAACCCTACGCCCCCGGCCGGTTGTCCCAAACTAGAACGTGTTCTAGTCTGCAGGGCATGGCGCAGTACGACCTCGTCATCGTCAACGGCACGGTCATCGACGGGACCGGTCTTCCCCGGCGCAGGGCCGACGTCGCCGTGAAGGACGGGCGCATCGCGGCCATCGGCTTCGTCGACCCCGCGGACGGCGCGCGCGTCATCGACGCGACCGACCGCGTCGTGGCCCCCGGCATCGTCGACCCCCACACGCACTACGACCCGCAGCTCACCTTCGAGCCGTACGGCACGTCGAGCTGCTACCACGGCGTCACCACCGTGGTGGCCGGCAACTGCGGGTTCTCGGTCGCCCCCCTCAAGCCGGGCGACGCGCCCTGGCTGATCCAGCTCTTCGCCCGCGTCGAGGGGATGGACCCCTCCGCCCTCGAGGGCATCCCGGTCGACGGGTTCGAGAGCTTCCCCGAGTTCCTCGCCGCGATGCGGGGCAGGATCGGCATCAACGCCGCCTTCTACATCGGGCACTGCGCCCTGCGCCGCTACGTGATGGGCGAGGCCGCCCAGGAGCGCGAGGCCACCCCGGAGGAGGTCGAGCGGATGGCCGAGCTCGTGCGAGAGGCCATGGGCGCGGGCGCGGCCGGGTTCTCGAGCACCCACTCGCCGACCCACTTCGACTCCGCCGACCGGCCCGTGCCCAGCCGCCTGTCGAGCACGGACGAGCTCACCGCGCTCTGCGAGGCGGCCGGCCGCTCCGGCGCCGGCTCCCTGGCCTACCTGCCGGGCTCGGCCGTGGGCGGCATCACCCCCGAGGACGAGGAGCTGCTGATCGACCTGTCGCTGCGGGCCCGCATGCCGGTGATCATCCAGGGCCTCGGCGCGCGGTCGAAGGTCGACGCGCCGACCGCGGGCTGGGACAACGCCAAGCGCTTCGTCGACGAGGCCACGGCCCGCGGGGCCGCCGTGTACTCGATGGCCATGTCGAAGCCGTTCAACCGCACCTTCAACCTCGCCGACGGCACGAAGCTCTACGAGGGTGCGCTCGCGTTCAACCGCATGTTCACGGAGGCGTCGACGGTGCAGGAGCGGACCGCGCTGGTCGCCGACCCCGCGTTCCGCGACGAGATCCGGGACTCGGTCGACAACCCGAACCGCGACCCCGCCGCCGGGCCCACCCTGCCGCCGCCGCACTGGTCGGTGCTGCACGTGCACAAGGTGTCCAAGCCCGAGAACGACAAGCTCGTCGGCCGGTCCCTCGTCGACATCGCCGAGGAGCGGGGCGTGCACCCGACCGACGCGATGCTCGACATCGCGCTCTCCGAGGACCTCGCCGTCGAGTTCGTCTGGAAGACCGAGACCCCGGAGTGGATCGAGGGCACGAAGATCGCGCAGGACGACCCGCACATGATCGTGGGGACCTCCGACGGTGGCGCCCACCTCGACCGCGACGACGGCGCCGAGGCCCACACCTGGTTCCTCCAGCACTGGGTGCGGGAGTGGGGCGGGTTCACGCTCGAGGAGGGCGTGCGCCAGATCACCGCCATCCCCGCGGCGCTGTGCGGCTTCACCGACCGCGGCCTGCTCCTGACCGGCTACGCGGCCGACATCATGATCTTCGACCCCGAGACGGTCGGTCCGGACCAGAAGGTCCTGGCCCACGACTTCCCCAATGGCGCCGCCCGCTGGACGTCGAAGCCGCAGGGCGTGCACGCCACCATCGTCAACGGCGTCCCGATCGTGCTCGACGGCGAGCTGCAGACCGACGCCGGCCTCCCCGGCGAGGTCCTGAGGCCTGCCTGATGCGCGCGCTGGTGTGGACGGGGGAGCTGGAGGTCCGCGACGACGTCGAGGTCCGCGGCCCGCATCCCCACGAGGTCGTCGTCCGCATCGTCAACGCCGGCCTGTGCCACTCGGACGTCTCGGTCCTCGACGGCACGATCCCGTTCCCCACGCCGGTCGTCCTCGGCCACGAGGGCGCGGGGGTCGTGGAGGAGGTCGGGAGCGCCGTCCGCAAGGTCCAGGTCGGCGACCACGTCGTCCTCACCACGTTGGGCGCGTGCGGCCTGTGCGACGCCTGCGACCGCGGCCAGCCGACCCACTGCAAGTCGACGATGGGCAAGCTCAGCCGGCCCTTCACCGTCGGCGGCGAGAAGGCCTTCCAGTTCGCCAACGCCGGGGTGTTCACGGAGCGCACGGTCGTGGCCGAGAGCCAGGCCGTCCCCATCTCGAAGGACATGCCGCTCGACGCCGCCTGCCTCATCGGGTGCGCGGTCGTCACCGGGGCGGGCGCGGTCCTCAACCGGGCGAAGGTGCAGCCCGGCCAGACCGTGGTGGTCATCGGCGCCGGCGGCATCGGCCAGTCGGTCATCCAGGCCGCCCGCCTGTCCTCCGCAGGTCGCATCGTCGTCATCGACGCCAACCCCGCCAAGGAGGCCGTGTCCCGCCAGTTCGGCGCCACCGACTTCCTCGACGGGTCCGCGCTCACCGGCGACGGCGAGCTCGTGGCCGCGGTGAAGGACCTCGGCCTGCCCGACGGCGTCGACTACGCCTTCGAGTGCGTCGGGCACCCGGCCCTCATCCGCAACGCCATCGACCTGCTCGACTGGGGCGGCAGCTGCGTGCTCCTCGGCGTGCCCAAGCTCGGCACCGAGGCGAGCTTCGTCGTCAACACGCTCTACAACGACAAGTCGATCATGGGCTGCCGGTACGGGAGCACCCGGCCGCACCACGACATCCCGATGTTCGTGCAGTTCTGCCTCGACGGCCGCCTCGACCTGCAGAGCATGGTGAGCCAGGTGTACGACCTGGCCGACATCCACACGGCGCTCGACGACCTCCACCACGGCAAGCTCAACCGCGGCGTCCTGCGTCTCTAGCTTGCTCCGGTCGCTGGCGCCTGCGGCGCTGGGCTCGCCTCCGCGAGTGCCTCCGCTCGGGTCGGCGAAGCCGCCCGGCTCCGGCCGGGCCGCGGATCCCTGGCTAGAGGAGCTCGGCGAGCAGGCGGACGTGGTCGAGGTCGTCGAGGTCGAGGACCTGGAGGTAGGTGCGCTCGATGCCGTGCGCGGCGTACTCGTCGAGCCGGGCGCGGGCCTCGTCGAGGGTGCCGCCGACGCCGCTGGACCGCAGGTGGCCGGGGTCGTGGCCGATGGCGGCGGCGCGGCGGATGAACTCGGCCTCGTCCGTGCCGACGCAAGCCACCTGCGCGATCGAGAACGCGAGGGTGGCCGGGTCCCGGTCACGGCGCTCGCAGGCTGCGGTGACCCGCTCGAGACCCGGCCCGATGTCGGACGGCTGGGCGAAGGTCAGGTTGAACTCGGCCGCGTAGGTGGCGGCCAGCCGCGGGGTGCGCTTCGGCCCGAGGCCGCCGATGACGATCGGCACGGGTGACTGCACCGGCTTCGGCAGCGCGGGGGAGTCGACGACGGCGTGGTGCCGGCCGTCGTACGAGAAGGTCTCGCCCATCGGGGTGGACCACAGGCCGGTGACGATCGCGAGCTGGTCCTCGAGGCGCTCGAACCGCTCGCCCAACGGCGGGTACGGGATGGCGTACGCGGCGTGCTCGTCGTCGTACCAGCCGGTGCCGAGGCCGAGCTCGACCCGCCCGCCCGACATGGCGTCGACGTTGGCGACGGTGATGGCGAGCGGTCCCGGGTGCCGGAAGGTGATCGGGGTGACGAGCGTGCCGAGCCGGATGCGGCTCGTCTCCCGGGCCAGGCCGGCGAGCGTGATCCACGCGTCGGACGGGCCGGGCAGGCCGTCGACGTCGCCCATCTTGAGGTAGTGGTCCGACCGGAAGAACGCGTCGAACCCGAGCTCCTCGGCCAGCTGGGCCACGGCCAGGAGCTGGTCGTAGCTCGCGCCCTGCTGGGGCTCGGTGAAGATCCGCAGCTGCACCCGCCGGACGCTACCGGTGCGCGACGCGCCGCACCCCCTCTGCAACTGGCGCTGGAAGTGCCGCAGGAACGCGGCACTTCGGGCCCCAGTTCGTGGTCCTGGTCAGCCGTGGATGGTGATGATCAGCTGCGGGGCCGGATCGGGGGCCTCGTTGTCACCCGGGTCGATCCGCACGCTCATGCCCGAGCCGGGCAGGTCGGTGGCGGGGAGCGTCTCGGCCGGCACGAACGGGATGCGGCTCGAGATCACCGTGTCCTCTGCGCCGGCCGCGCCCGCGAGGGACCAGAGGGCGCCGGCCGCGCCCGTGATGGCTGCGATGGGCACGGCAGTGAGCCGCATGCGGATCCTCCCGTGATCCGGTGCCCGTCCCGTCCGGGCCCGCCCATCGTGCCCCTCCGGCCGGGTCCGGCGCAATCAGGAGCCGTCCTGACCCTCGTTCGGCGAGCCGATCAGGCCAGGTGGCGGCCGAACCAGTCCAGGAGGTCGGCGTACGCCTGGGTGGCCGCGGCTTCGTCGTAGCGCGGGCCCGTCTCGTTGAAGAACGCGTGGTCGGCCCCGGGGAAGGTCTTCACCTCGTGCTCGAGGCCGGCAGCCTCGAGGGCTGCGGTGGCGGCATCGCGCGACGCGTTGACGCGGTCGTCCAGCTCGCCGTAGACGGCGAGCACCGCGGCCTGCGCGCCGGAGAAGTCGGCGCCCTCGGGGGCCGGGCCGTAGAAGGGCGCGGCGGCGGCCAGTCGGACCTCGCCGGCGTCGAGGAGCGCCCAGACCATCCCGCCGCCGAAGCAGAACCCGAC
>DATFFY010000136.1:0-4562 GCA_035249805.1 Acidimicrobiales bacterium
CGCCACGCGGTGGAGGCTCTGTCGAGTCGCCGGGTACCCGTCGGGCAGCGCGGGCAGAGGGGCCATCGAGGCAGCCTAGGAGCGGACTGGATGGGGCATGCTGCCGGCGTGAGGGAGCCGGGGCAGGACGATCACGACGACGACCGGGACGACCGCAACCTGCGCGACCTCGACGACCTCGAGGACCGCGAAGAGCTCCGGACCCGCTACTACGGGCTGCTCCAGGAGCTGCGCGTCGTCATCCCCGGCGTGCAGGTGCTGCTGGCCTTCCTGCTCACGGCGCCGTTCGCGCAGCGGTTCGAGGAGCTGGACAGCCGGGGCCGCACGCTCTACGCCGTCGCGCTCCTGACCGCGCTTGCCGCGGTGATCGCGCTGCTCGCGCCGACGGTCATGCACCGGCTCGGCGACCGCCGGGCACGGCAGGCCCGGCTCCAGTGGAGCATCCGCTTGATGATCGCCGGGCTGGCCGCGCTGTCGGTGTCGCTGCTCAGCGCCACGTGGTGCGTGTCCCGGTTGGTCTGGGGGGCGGAGACCGGTGAGGCCGCCGTGGTCGGGGGCGGCCTGCTCGTGCTGCTGCTCTGGGTGGCCCTCCCGGCCCTGCTCCAGCGCCGCGGCCCCACGTCGGACTGATCTCGAGCGATCTACCGCGGACAGGGCGCAGTAGATCGCCCGAGGACGCCGAGCCACCCAGTGTCGGAGGGCGGATGTCACCACATCACGTTCTCGCGGAACTGATGAACTGACCATCGTGGAAGTCGTTCGGTGCCGCCCGGCCGGAGCCGAGGACTTCGCGTTCCTCGCGACGATGCTCGGTGAGGCGGCGGTCTGGCGACCTGACAAGCCGACGCCGACCGCCGACCAGGTCATGGCCGATGAGCGGTACGCGATGTACCTCGCAGGGTGGCCGAGGCACGGTGACGTCGGACTGATCGCTGAACAGGACGGACCAGTTGGCGCGGCCTGGTATCGGATGTACACCGAGGCCAGCCACGGCCATGGCTTCATCGCGGAGGACGTCCCCGAGCTGTCGATCGCCGTCATCGCGTCGCGTCGGCACGAGGGGATCGGACGAAGGCTCCTCAGCGACCTCGTCGAGGTCAGCGTTGCCCAGGGACACCCGGCCATCAGCCTCAGCGTCGTCGAAGCCAACCCGGCGCGTGGCCTCTACGAGTCGATCGGCTTCCAGCCCGTCAGCAAGCGCGGATCGACCTGGACGATGATCCGACACGCCGCTCAGCCAAGCTGAGCTTCAGAGACCGGCGTACGAGCGTCGTCGCGCGAGCTCCTCCCTGAGGTGGTGGAGGTAGCCCTTGCCGCCGCCGAGCGACTCCTTCTTGGCGTTGTAGGCGAGCACCCACAGGCCGGCGCTCCACGCGATCTCGTCGCTGTCGGTGGACCAGTGCGCGGTGCGCACCTGGCGGTAGGCGTCGAGGAAGGCGGCGGTCTGGTCGATGGTCGCGGCGACGGCGGTCACGCCGTTGGTCGGGTAGACGGCGGCCGCGGCACCCGCGATGGCGGCCTCCGTGCGGATCGCCAGGCTGTCCCAGTCGTGCACGATCACCGGAGCGTCGCCGTCCCAATCGAGGTTGTGCGCTTCCCAGTCGACGTGCCCGATGACGGGTGGGTGGGTGTCGCGTCGCATCCGGTGTCGTACGCGGTTGGCGGTGTCGTCGACCCAGTCGGGTCCGGAGTGGTGGTTCATGTCGATGTCGAGGTCGTCCGGCCACGGCCAGAGCTCCTGGCTCGGGTGATCCCAACCGACCCAGGGCGGTGCCGGCGACAGCGCCGCCGCCGTCTCAGGAGGCGGCGATGCCTGCACCAGCTCGGCGAGCAGCTGGGCGACGGGTTCCGGCGGCGGTGGGTCAGGCGGGGGGCCGTGCGGGGCGATGTACTCCTCCGCGGTTGCGAGCCGGTCGCCCAGCGGATGCGGCCCGGCGAGCACGTCGGGGCACGGGAAGCCTTGGCGGTGGAGGTGTCGTTGCACTGCCGTCGCCGCGTCCAGACGAGGCGACCCTGCTCGGACCTTGAGGACGATCCGGCGCCCGTCGCCGAGCTCGAGGCCGAGCACGTCCGACAGGTGCGACTGGCGGAAGAGCTCGCGAACCGGTGCCGAGCCCAGAGCGGAGGTGCACCATCGGACGACTGCCTGGTCGAAGCCCAGCAGCACCGAACCACCCGGTGGGGGGACCGACGACCCCGCCGACCCGGCTACGGCTGGAAGCCGAGGAGGCCGAGCACCCGATCGGCGACCGGCGCCGACTCGTCGACGGGGACCTCGGGCCCGAACGCCCCGTGGGCGCGGAAGTCGTCGAGCGGGACCGAGCTGTAGAACTCGTAGAGCAGGCCCGCGACCTCGGGATCGATGGTGGCCTCCTGGCCGGTCGCCTTGGCGACGTCCCACCCGTGGACCGCGATCTCGCCCACGTTGACCATCAGCGCGGCTGGGGCCGGGAAGGTGCCGAACGGGTAGGTCCGGTCGCCCTCCAGGCCGCCCGGCGCCCTCCAGGACGCCACGTTGGCCGTGGCGAGCTCCGCGCACGCCTTGGCGGGGTCGTCGCCGACCACGTCGCCGGCGTCCTCGCCCAGCACCTCGCCTTGGTTGACGAGGGTGAACATCCAGCCCGCGCCGAAGACATGGTTCAGGAGCGCCCGGAGGTCCCACTCCGAACATGCGGACGGCCCGGAGAGCTGGTCGGCACTCAGGTTGCCGACCGCCTTGGCCAGCTGCTCATACGACCGTTCGAGTGCCGCTACGCCGTCCATCCCGACCTCCGGTGTCCGTTGGGGACCGAAGGCTAGACGTTGCGGCGGTACTTGCCGCCGGCCTGGAACAGCGCCTGGGTGATCTCGCCGAGCGTGCAGTGGCGCACGGCGTCCATGAGGACGGCGAAGGTGCTCCCGCCCTCGAGGGCCGCCCGCTGGAGGCGCTCCAGCGCCTCGTCCCGCTCCCCCGCGTGGCGGGCCTGGAAGTCGCGCAGGCGGCGGAGCTGGTCCTGCTTCTCGGCCTCGTCGGACCGTCGCAGCTCGACGACCGGCGGCGTGCGCTCGTGCTCGGGCGGCAGGAACGTGTTGACCCCGACGATGGGGAGCGAGCCGTCGTGCTTCCGCTGCTCGTACAGCATCGACTCGTCCTGGATGCGGCCCCGCTGGTAGCCGGTCTCCATCGCCCCGAGGACGCCGCCCCGCTCGCTGATGCGCTCGAGCTCGGCCAGCACGGCCTCTTCGACGAGGTCGGTGAGCTCCTCGACCACGAAGGAGCCCTGGAGGGGGTTGTCGTTGCCGGCCAGGCCCCACTCCCGGTTGATCACGAGCTGGATGGCGAGGGCGCGGCGCACCGACTCGTCGGTCGGCGTGGTCACCGCCTCGTCGTACGCGTTGGTGTGCAGGGAGTTGGCGTTGTCGTAGATCGCGCACAGCGCCTGGAGCGTCGTGCGGATGTCGTTGAAGGCCATCTCCTGCGCGTGGAGCGACCGGCCCGAGGTCTGGATGTGGTACTTGAGCCGCTGGCTGCGCTCGTGGGCGCCGTACCGGTCTCGCATCGCGATGGCCCAGATCCGGCGGGCGACGCGCCCGAGGACCGTGTACTCGGCGTCCATGCCGTTCGAGAAGAAGAAGCTCAGGTTGGGGGCGACGTCGTCGATCGCGAGCCCTTGCGAGAGGTAGGCCTCGACGTAGGTGAAGCCGTTGGCCAGCGTGAACGCGAGCTGGCTGATCGGGTTCGCGCCGGCCTCGGCGATGTGGTAGCCGGAGATCGACGCGCTGTAGAAGCGCCGCACCTCGTGCTCGACGAACCACGCCTGGATGTCGGTCATCATCCGCAGCGCGAACTCGGTCGAGAGGATGCACGTGTTCTGGCCCTGGTCCTCCTTGAGGATGTCGGCCTGCACCGTGCCCCGGACCCGGCGCAGCACCTCGGCCGGCTCGAGCTCGGGGTGCTGGTCGATCGCCGTGTTGAGGTACATCGCGAGGATCGTGGGCGCGGGGCCGTTGATCGTCATCGACACGGACGTGCTCGGGTCGCACAGGTCGAAGCCCTCGAAGAGGGTCTCCATGTCGTCGAGGGTGGCCACCGACACGCCGGACGTGCCGACCTTGCCGTACACGTCGGGGCGCTCGTCCGGGTCGGCGCCGTACAGCGTCACCGAATCGAAGGCCACCGACAGGCGCGTCGCGGGCTGGCCGTGGGCCAGGTAGTGGAACCGGGCGTTCGTCCGCCCGGGACCGCCCTCGCCCGCGAACATGCGGGTCGGGTCCTCGTCGTCGCGCTTGGTCGGGAACACCCCGGCGGTGAAGGGGAAGTGCCCGGGCAGGTTCTCGGACCGGAGGAACCGGAGCAGCTCGCCCCGGTCGGTCGTCCGCGGGAGGGCGACGCGGGGCACGGACGTGCCGGAGAGCGTGGTGCGCACCGGCCGGTCCTCGGCCGTGTGCTTCGGGACGTCCACCTCGGTGTAGTGCTCGAGCACCGCCCGGCTGTGCTCGTCCACCGCCGCCTCGGCCTCGGCCAGCAGCGCGTCGACGTCCGCCGTGGGCCGGCCCGATCCGGCCAGGCGCTCGCGCACGGA
>DATFFY010000137.1:0-11944 GCA_035249805.1 Acidimicrobiales bacterium
GTGGCTGGCCGTCGCGCAGGTCCCCGAGGCGGCCGAGCTGCGCGACGCGGGCATCGAGGCCCCGATCCTCCTGCTCTCCGAGCCGCGGCCCGACGAGGTCGAGGTGGCCCTCGCCGCCCGCGCCCGGATCACCGTCTACACGGCCGACATGATCGAGCGGCTGGCCCGCGCCGTCGCCCAGGACGGCGGGCCGCCACTGCCGCTCCACCTGAAGGTCGACACGGGCATGCACCGCGTCGGCGCGGCGCCCTCCGACATCCTCGGGCTGGCCAAGGCCATCGACGGGCATCCCTCGCTCCACCTCGAATCGGTGTGGACGCACTGCGCGGTCGCCGACGAGCCCGAGAACCCGTTCACCGCGCGCCAGCTCGAGCGCTACGAGGCGGTGCTGGCCGAGGTCGAGGCCGCGGGGATCGAGGTCCCGCTGCGCCATGCCGCGAACTCGGCTGCCGCGATCGCCCACCCCGCCAGCCGGTACGACCTCGTGCGCTGCGGCATCGCCCTCTACGGCATCCCGCCCGCGCCCGCGCTGGACGGCGCCGTCCCGCTCGTCCCCGCGGTCCGCCTGGCCACCGAGGTCGCCTTCGTGAAGCCCGTGGCGGCGGGCGAGGGCGTGTCCTACGGGCTGATCGACCCGCTGACGCGGGACAGCCGCATCGCCACCTTGCCCATCGGCTACGCCGACGGCGTGCACCGGGCCCTGGGGGCGCTCCGCCAGGACGTGCTCATCCGCGGCCGGCGTTGCCCGATGGTCGGCGTCGTGACGATGGACCAGGTCATGGTCGACGTCGGACCGGACGGCGACGCGGTCCAGGGCGACGAGGCCGTGCTGCTCGGCGCGCAGGGCGACGACCGGATCACGCCGGAGGACTGGGCGGCGGCGCTGGGCACGATCGGGTACGAGATCGTGTGCGCCATCGGTGCGCGCGTGGAGCGCAGGTACACGACCGCCATCTAGGTTTGGGCGCGATGGTCGAGCACCCGGACACGGCCGCCTTCCGAGCCCTGGTCCGCGACATCCCGGACTTCCCCCAGCCCGGCGTGCTCTTCCGGGACATCACGCCGCTGCTGGCCGACGCCGACGCGTTCGCCGCCGTGGTCGAGCGCCTGGCCGAGGCCTTCGAGGATCGCGGCGTCGACAAGGTCGTCGGGATCGAGGCGCGGGGCTTCGTGATCGCGGCGCCGGTCGCCGTGCGGCTCGGCGCCGGCTTCGTCCCCGTCCGCAAGGTCGGGAAGCTCCCGTGGACCACCGAGGCCCAGGAGTACGAGCTGGAGTACGGGACCGATCGCCTCGAGGTGCACCGGGACGCGATCGCGCCGGGCGAGCGGGTGATCGTCGTCGACGACGTGATCGCCACCGGGGGCACCGCGACGGCGACGGTGCGCCTCGTGGAGAGCCTCGGCGGCGCGGTGCTCGGCCTCGGCTTCGTGATCGACCTGTCGTTCCTGGGCGGGCTCGCCAAGCTCGACGGCCGCGAGACGGTGGCCCTCCTCACGTACGAGTAGGCGATCGTGCCGGAGCCGCTCGTGGTGGTCGCCGTCCGCCAGGAGGCCACCTACCTGCACGACGTCGACCACGTGCTGACCGGCATCGGCAAGGTGTCGGCCGCGACGGCGGTCGCGGCCGCCATCGCCGACCGGCGTCCGTCGTCCGTCCTCAACGTCGGCACGGCGGGCGCCCTGCGGGACGGCCTGGAGGGCATCCATCGCGTCGGCCGGGTGCTCGAGCACGACGTCGACAAGGTCCTCCTCGGCGCCATGATCGGTGAGGAGCTCGAGGAGGAGCTCGTGCTCGACCCGGCCGAGCCGATCGTCCTCGCCACCGGTGACGTGTTCATCCAGGACCCGGGCGTGCGACTGGCGCTGGCCGAGCGGGCCCACCTGGTCGACATGGAGGGCTACGCGATCGCCCGGGCCTGTGCCGCCATGGGGGTGCCGTGCGAGATCGTGAAGGTGGTGTCCGACACGGCCGACGAGGACGCCGCCCGCAGCTGGTCGGAGCAGATGGACGAGCTGGCGCGGGCCATCGCCGACGTGGTCGCCGACCGATTCCGCTGAGCCCGCGACGCTCCTAGGCTGCGCTCCTGTGCCGACCCGCCTGGAGGAGCTCGCCGTCGAGGCGTCCACCTGCACCGCCTGCCGCCTGGCCGAAGGGCGCACCCAGGTCGTCTTCGGCATGGGCGATCCCGACGCGGACCTCATGTTCGTGGGCGAGGGACCCGGGGCGGAGGAGGACGAGCAGGGCCTGCCCTTCGTCGGTCGCTCGGGCCGGCTCCTCGACCGCCTCATCGCCGAGGAGCTGGGCCGCACGCGTGCCTCTTGCTACATCGCGAACACGACCATGTGCCGCCCTCCCGGGAACCGTGACCCGATGCCCGATGAGGTGGACACCTGCTGGCCGTGGCTCGAGCAGAAGCTCGACCTGATCAAGCCGAAGGTCGTCATCACGCTCGGCAACTTCGCCACCAAGCGACTGCTGGAGACCGACGTCGGCATCACGAAGCTGCGGGGCAAGGTGTACCCGTTCCGGGGGGGCTCGCTCGTCCCCACCTTCCACCCGGCTGCCGCGCTGCGTGGCGGCGGGGCGGTCCTGTCGCAGATGCGGGCCGACTTCGTGCGGGCCAAGCTCGTGCTGGAGGGAGGGGCCCCGTGCTGACGGTGGCGACCGCGTCCGTCGAGGCGACCCGTGACGTGGGGGCCGCCGTGGCGGGGCTGGTCCGACCCGGCGACGTCGTGGTGCTGGCCGGCGACCTCGGCGCGGGGAAGACCGCGTTCGTGCAGGGCTTCGGCCGGGCCCTGGGCGTGGCCGAGCGCATCACCAGCCCCACGTTCACGCTGGTCCACGTCTACGAGGGGCGGCTGCCGATCCACCACCTGGACGTGTACCGGCTGGACCAGCTCGCGGAGGCGGTCGACCTCGGCCTCGCCGAGATGCTCGACGACGGCGGCGTGGTGATCATCGAGTGGGGCGACGAGATCCTCCCCGTCCTCCCGAACGACCTGCTCGAGGTGCGGCTCACGCTCGGCGCGGAGGACGACGACCGCACGATCGCGGTCCGGCCCGTGGGGCCCCGGTGGTCGGCCCGGAGTCGAGCCCTGGGCGAGGCGCTCGCACCGTGGACGGGCGACGGAGGGGGTGCCGCGTGCTGATCCTCGGCATCAGCACGTCCACGTCGCGCGTCGGCTGCGCGATCGGCGGTCACGAGGGGATCCTCGGCGCCGTGTACTCGTCGCGCGGCAGGCGGCACGCCGAGACGCTCACGCCGGCGATCGACTTCCTGTGCCGCCAGACCCGCGTCGAGCTCGGCGACATCGGTGCCGTCGCCGTCGACCTCGGGCCGGGGATGTTCACCGGTCTGCGGGTGGGGATCGCGGCCGGCAAGGCGCTCGCCCACGCCCGGCGCCTGCCGATGATCGGCGTGAGCAGCCTCGACCTCCTCGCGTTCGCGCCGCGCTTCACCCGGCGGCGCATCATCGGCGCGATCGACGCGGGCCGGGGCGAGATCTTCCACGCGGCGTACCGCCAGTCGCCCGGGGGCGTCCAGCGGCTGGCCGAGGCGCGGGTGGGCACCGCCGAGGACCTCGCGTCCGAGCTCGCCCTCCTGAACGAGGAGCTGCTCCTCGTCGGCGACGGAGCCCTGCGCTACCGCGCCGCGTTCGACGGCGTCCACCGCCTGGAGATCGGCGACTCGGGCGTCGCCCACCCCTCGGCCGGCTCCCTCGTGCTGCTCGCCCACGACCGGGCCCTTCGGGAGGAGTTCGTGAGCCCGACCGAGCTCACGCCGCTGTACCTCCGCAAGCCGGACGCCGAGATCGGCTGGACCACGCGGGAGAGCCCTCGATGAGCGAGCAAAGCGAGCTCCAGGAGCACAGGGCGCAGCCTCGCCGCGCAGCGGCGAGCGTTCATCGAGCCGGCGTACGGCCTTCGTCGCGGAGACTAACTCGATGAATGCTCGTCGGGTGGAGGCGCCGGAGGAGCTCGAGGTCGTCATCGGCCCGATGCGCCGTCGCCACCTGCGCGGGGTGCTCCGGATCGAGCAGCAGGTGTACCCCCGCCCGTGGTCGATGGGCCTCTTCATGAGCGAGCTCGGCTTCCGGAGCGGTCGGGTGTACGTCGTCGCGCGGGTGGACGGTGCCGTGGTGGGGTACGGCGGGCTGATGCTGGTGCAGGAGGACGGCCACGTCACGACGCTCGCCGTCGACCCGGCGTGGCACCGGCACAAGATCGGCACCCGCCTCCTGCTGCGGCTCACGGACGCCGCGCTCGAGCGAGGCGTGAAGAACCTCACGCTCGAGGTGCGCATCGGCAACCAGCCGGCCCAGGAGCTCTACCGACGGTTCGGCTTCGTGCCGGCCGGGATCCGCAAGGGCTACTACGTGGAGACGAACGAGGACGCGCTCGTGATGTGGGCCAACGACATCGACATGGCCGCGCACGAGGCCCGGCTCGAGGCCCTCGCGGCCACCGTCGACGGGAGCACCGTGCACGAGGAGCTGGATCGATGAGCGACATGGATCGCGGTCGGGTGCTGGGGATCGAGACCTCTTGCGACGAGACCGCCGCGGCCATCGTCGAGCGGGGCACCTCGGTGCTCTCCTCGGTGGTCAGCAGCCAGGTCGACCTGCACGCCCGCTACGGCGGGGTCGTCCCGGAGATCGCCAGCCGGGCCCACGTCGACCTCTTCCTCCCGGTGCTGGCCCAGGCCTTCGTCGAAGCCGGGCTGCCGGACCGGGTGACGCCGGCGGGCGGCCCGGTGGACGCCGTGGCCGCCACGTACGGGCCGGGGCTCGTGGGCGCCCTCCTCGTCGGCGTGTCCGCCGCCAAGGCCCTCGCGCTGGCCTGGGACGTGCCGTTCGTCGCGGTGAACCACCTCGAGGCGCACCTGTACGCCGCCTTGCTCGACGAGCCGGACCTCGAGCTGCCCGTCGTCGTCCTCCTCGTGTCGGGCGGCCACACCCTGCTCGTCCACATGGAGGGGCACGGCCGCTACCGCGTGCTCGGGTCGACGATCGACGACGCCGCGGGGGAGGCCTTCGACAAGGTGGCCCGCTACCTCGGCCTCGGGTACCCCGGCGGCCCGGCCATCGACAAGATCGCGCTCGAGGGCGATCCGGAGTCCATCCGCTTCCCGCGCCCGATGCTCGGCGACGGCACGTTCGACTTCTCCTTCAGCGGCCTGAAGACCGCGGTCGTCAACCATGTGCGCAAGCACCCGGACGCGGGCACCGCGGACGTGGCGGCCTCGTTCCAGGACGCGGTGGTCGACACGCTCGTGACCAAGGCGCGCCTCGCGGCGAAGGAGGTCGGCGCGCGCGGGCTGTGCCTCGGCGGGGGCGTGGCCGCCAACTCGCTGCTCCGCACCCGCCTGATCGACGCGTGCGAGGAGGACGGCCTCCGCAGCGTCCTGCCGAGCCGCGCCATGTGCACCGACAACGCGGCGATGGTCGCCAGCGCGGCCTGGTACCGCTGGCAGTCCGACGGGCCCTCCTCGCTCGAGACCGGGGCGTTCCCCAATCTGGGTCTGCCCTGAGCTGATGCTCGCTCCGATCGTGCGGGGCCTGCCGCGCTGAGCTCAGCCTCCGCACGTCTCCACGCGGGTCGGCAAAGCCGCCTGGTTCCGGCTCCGCTGACGTACCTTCGACTGATGTCGCCGGACGCCCGAGTCACCGAGCTGCACCCCGCCGACCCCACCCGAGGGCTGCCCGAGCGGTCGGACCTCAGCCTTCGCACCCGGGCCGTCGTCGACGCGTCGGCCGCCGCCGACGTCGGGCTGCGCACCCTCGCCGCGTCCATGGTCACCGCGTCGATGGTGCCGCTGGCCCTGTCGCGCTCGCGCCTGCGGGCGGAGCGCGCCGCGCTGGACTTCTACGGCGACCTGGCCGAGGCCGGCGACGTCGCCCGCTCGTTCCCGGCTCCCGACGGGCCCCACGAGGTGCGGGCCCGGCGCGTGCGCGCGCTCCCGCTGCGCGGCCAGCAGGGCACGGTCGAGCTGCTCAGCTTCGAGAGCCGCTTCCGGGCCGTGCACCCGGCCATGCAGGATGCGTACGCGGCGCACCGTCGCAATCGCATCGGCCGCGCGCAGCACTGGCGCCACGACCCCGAGGAGGGCCCGCGGCCGACGCTCTGCGTCATCCACGGCTTCACCGCCTCGCCCTACTGGGTCAACAGCGCGTTCTTCTCGCTGCCGTGGTTCTTCTACAACGGCTACGACGTGCTCCTCTACACGCTGCCGTTCCACGGGCGACGCCAGAGCCGGCGCTCGCCGTACAGCGGGCACGGCTACTTCGCCCACGGCTTCGCCAACCTCAACGAGGCGATGGCCCACGCGGTCCACGACTTCCGCGTGCTGGTGGACCACCTGCTGGCGACGTCGGCGTCGCGGGTCGGGGTGACGGGCCTGTCCCTCGGCGGGTACACCAGCGCGCTGCTCGCTGCCGTGGAGGACCGGCTGGCCGTCGTGATCCCGAACGCCGCGGTGACCGACCTGCCCTCGCTCATCCACTCGTGGCACCCGGCCGCCTCCGTCCTGTCCCTCGCGCTCAAGGCGTCGGGCATCCCCCGGACCGAGCTCGATCGCGCGCTGCGGTACTCGTCACCGCTGTCCTACGAGCCGGTCGTGGCGAAGGAGCACCGGTTCATCGTGGCCGGGCTCGGCGACCGGCTGGCCCCGCCGGAGCAGAGCGAGTGGCTGTGGGAGCACTGGGACCGCTGCCGCATGCACTGGTTCCCGGGCAACCACGTGCTGCACGTCAACCGGGTCGCCTACCTGCGCGAGATGCGCGAGGTCATGCAGGCCGCCGACTTCGCCTGAGCTGGTGCTCGCTCGGTTCGTCAATCTGAACTTGACGAGTTGAAGATCGTCAAGTACAGATTGACGCATGGCCGCGCCCGTCTCCCTCGACCAGCTCATCTCCACCGTGCGCTCGGCCGCGCCCGACGAGCCCCTCGCCCAGCTGGAGGCCGCGTCGCGCCTGCGGGACGAGGTCGGCGAGCTCACCGACGCGGTGCTCGGCCACTTCGTCGACCAGGCCCGGCGGGCCGGCTGCTCCTGGAGCCAGATCGGCGACGCCCTGGGCGTGTCGAAGCAGGCCGCCCAGCAGAAGCACACGGGCCGCAGCCTCCCGATGGACCGCCTGACCGACCGCACCCGCCTGGCCATCGATCGGGCCAGCAACGAGGCACGGCGCCTCCAGCACACCTATGTGGGCACCGAGCACCTCCTCCTCGGGCTGCTCGCCGTGCCCGAGGGCCTGGCCGCCAAGGTGCTCGTGGAGGCCGGGATCACGGCGACCTCGATCGAGGCCCACGTGCTCGCGCTCGTGGGTCGGGGGCCGGGGTCCACCGAGGCAGCGGCACCGCTCCCGCACACCCCCCGAGCGGCCCGCTGCCTCATCGGCATGCTGGAGGTGGCGCTGGGGATGGGCCACAACTACCTCGGGACCGAGCACCTCCTGCTCTCCCTGTACCGGGAGCCCGACGGGATCGCGGCCCGATTCCTGGACGCGAACGGCCTGCCCGAGGCCCAGGCCCGGCTGCGGATCACCCAGCTGCTCCTCGAGATCGCAGGTGGTCGCGCCCCGGCCTGAGACGGTTAGCACTCGCCGGTTGCGAGTGCTGATGAGCAGGCGTAGGGTTGGCACTCGCTCGACCTGAGTGCTAACCGCTTCACTGCGTCACGGAGGCGCCCGACATGTCACTGCAGCCCCTCGAGGACCGGATCATCGTCAAGCCGGGCGAGGCCGAGGAGACCACCGTCAGCGGCCTGGTCATCCCGGACACCGCCAAGGAGAAGCCCCAGCAGGGCGAGGTCCTTGCCGTCGGCCCCGGCCGTCGCTCCGAGCAGACCGGTGAGCTCATCCCGGTCGACGTCAAGGTCGGCGACGTCGTCGTCTACAGCAAGTACGGCGGCACCGAGATCACCGAGGCCGGCGAGGACCTGCTGATCCTCAACGCCCGCGACGTGCTGGCCGTCGTCACCGCCGACAAGAAGAAGAAGTAGGCCCGATGCCCAAGCTCCTGAAGTTCGACGACGAAGCCCGCCGTGCCCTCGAGGCCGGCGTGAACAAGCTGGCCGACTCCGTCAAGGTCACGCTCGGCCCGAAGGGCCGCAACGTGGTCCTCGAGAAGAAGTTCGGCGCTCCCACCATCACGAACGACGGCGTGTCGATCGCTCGCGAGGTCGAGCTCGAGGACCCGTTCGAGAACATGGGTGCCCAGCTCGTGAAGGAGGTGGCGACCAAGACCAACGACATCGCTGGTGACGGCACCACCACCGCCACCGTGCTGGCCCAGGCGCTCGTGCGCGAGGGGCTGCGCAACGTGGCCGCCGGCGCGAGCCCGCTCAGCCTGAAGCGCGGCATCGAGAAGGCCGTCGAGGCGGCGGTCAACGACATCCAGGGCCAGGCCAAGGAGATCGACGACAAGTCGGAGATCGCCCAGGTCGCCTCGATCTCCGCCGCGGACACCGCGATCGGCAAGGTGCTCGCCGACGCCATCGACAAGGTCGGCAAGGACGGCGTGGTCACCGTCGAGGAGTCGAACACCTTCGGCATGGACCTCGAGTTCACCGAGGGCATGCAGTTCGACAAGGGGTACCTGTCGCCCTACTTCGTGACCGACCCGGACCGGCAGGAAGCCGTCCTCGCCGATCCGTACATCCTCTTCGTGAACGGCAAGATCGGCTCGGTCCAGGAGCTGCTGCCCGTGCTCGAGAAGGTCATGCAGGGCGGCAAGCCGCTCCTCGTCGTGGCCGAGGACGTCGAGGGCGAGGCGCTGGCCACCCTCGTGGTCAACAAGATCCGCGGCACCTTCAGCTCGGTCGCCGTGAAGGCCCCGGGCTTCGGCGATCGCCGCAAGGCGATGCTGCAGGACATGGCCACCCTCACCGGCGGCCAGGTCATCGCCGAGGAGGTCGGCCTCAAGCTCGACAACACCACGCTCGACCTGCTCGGCCGGGCCCGCAAGATCGTCGTCAGCAAGGACGACACCACCATCGTGGAGGGCGCCGGCAACCCGGAGGACGTGAAGGGCCGCATCGCCCAGATCCGCCGGGAGATCGACGACACCGACTCCGACTGGGATCGCGAGAAGCTCCAGGAGCGCCTCGCCAAGCTGGCCGGCGGCGTGGCCGTCGTGAAGGTCGGCGCGGCCACCGAGGTGGAGCTCAAGGAGAAGAAGCACCGCATCGAGGACGCCCTGTCGGCCACCCGGGCCGCCATCGAGGAGGGTGTGGTCGCCGGCGGCGGCACCGCCCTGCTCCGGGCCCGCGCCGCGGTCCAGAAGGTGGTCAAGAAGCTGAGCGGCGACGAGGCCACCGGTGCCCAGGCCGTGTGGCAGGCCCTCGAGGCCCCCGCCCGCCTGATCGCCAGCAACGGTGGTCACGAGGGCGCGGTCGTGGTCCAGCAGATCGAGCGGGAGACCGGCGCCACCGGCTTCAACGCCGCCACGGGCGAGTTCGAGGACCTGCTCAAGGCCGGGGTCATCGACCCGGCCAAGGTCACCCGCGCCGCCCTGCAGAACGCCGCCTCGATCGCGGCCCTGCTGCTCACCACCGAGGTGCTCGTGGCCGACCAGCCCGAGCCCGCGGGTGCCGGCGGCGGCATGCCGGGTGGCATGGGCGGCATGGGTGGCATGGGCGGGATGATGTAGCCCAGCGTTGTTTGCTTGCTCCGGCCGCAGTGCGCCTGCGGCGCGGGGCTCAGCCTCCGCAAGTGCGGCTCGGGGCGGCGAAGCCACCCTGTCGCCGCGCCGCTGGAGTCGTACGCGCCGAGCGGCCGCCCTTGGGGCGGTCGTTCCGCGTCAGCCGCCGCTGAACGCGAGCTCGGCGCCCTCGGGCGGGGTGGGATCGTCGACGAGGTCGAGCCAGCCCTCGGGCAGGTGCACCCGGCGGGGGCCGTTCGTGTGCCCGCGGGCGGCCCGCCGACGGACCACACCGCCGACCGGGTAGCCGGTGAGGTACCAGCTCGCGTGCTTGCGGAACGCCTTCATCCCCATCGGCTCGCCCTGCCACGCGGCCAGCCGCCGCGCGTGGTCGAGCATGACGTCGCCCACCCACCCGAGGGGCGGCGCGGGCTGCACCGGTCGCCCGGCGTAGGCGTCGGCGAGGTCGCGGAAGAGCCACGGTCGCCCGAGGCAGCCCCGGCCGACGACCACGCCGTCGCACCCGGTGGCCGCCTGCATCTCGAGCGCGTCGTCGGCCTCCCAGATGTCGCCGTTGCCGAGCACCGGGATGGTCGTGACCGCCTGCTTGAGCTCGGCGATCGCGTCCCACCGCGCCGAGCCGCTGTAGAGCTGTTCGGCCGTGCGGGCGTGCAGCGCGACGGCGGCCGCGCCCTCGTCCTCCGCGATCCGACCGGTCTGCAGGTGGGTCAGCAGGCCGTCGTGGACGCCCATCCGGAACTTCATCGTCACCGGCACCGGTCCGGCCGCGGCGACGGCGGCGCGGACGATCTCGCGCAGCAGGGCGCGACGCACGGGAAGCGCCGAGCCGCCGCCCTTGCGCGTCACCTTGGGCACCGGGCAGCCGAAGTTCATGTCGACGTGGTCCACGCCGTGCTCGCCGACGAGGATCCGCACCGCCTCGCCCAAGGTGCGCGGGTCCGTGCCGTAGAGCTGCACCGAGCGGGTCGTCTCGGACTCGTCGAAGCGCAGCATCGAGACGGTCTTCGCGTTCCGCTCCACCAGCGCCCGCGCCGTCACCATCTCGCACACGTAGAGGCCGGAACGGCCCCCTCGGGAAGCCAGCGGGGCCGCGTCGGACACAGGTCCGGGGCTCTGCCTCTGGGTGGCCTCGCTGCGCTCGGCTCCGAAGCCGAACGAGGCGCAGAGGGCGCGGAACGGTGCGTCCGTCACGCCGGCCATCGGGGCGAGCACCACCGGCGGGTCGACGGTGAGCGGCCCGATCCGCAGCGGTCCCCTCACGACCACAGCTCCACGATGGGGGTGCCGAGCTCGGCCAGGAGACGGCGCAGGACGGGCAGGGAGAGGCCGAGCACGGTGCCGTGGTCGCCGTCGATGCCGTCGACGAACGGCGCCGCGTAGCCGTCGATGGTGAAGCCGCCGGCCACCCGCAGCGGCTCGTCGGTGGCGAGGTACGCGTCCATCTCCGCGTCGGTCGGGGTGCCGTAGCGCACGAGCGTGGACGACACGGCGCTCGCCCGGGCGCCGGATCCCGTGTCGATGACGCAGTGGCCGCTGTGGAGCGTGGCCGTGCGGCCGGCCACCGAGGCCCACCAGGCCCGGGCTTCGTCCACGGAGGCCGGCTTGCCGCGCGTGGCCCCGTCGACGTCGAGGACCGAGTCGCAGCCCACGACGAGGGCGTCCTCGCCGGCCAGCCGCTCGGCCACCGCCGCGGCCTTGCGCTCGGCCAGGCGTACGGCGACCTCGGCGGTGGTCCCGGTGACGTCGTCCTCGGGGACGTCGCTCACCATGACCTCCGGCGCGAGGCCGGCCGCGCGCAGCACGGCGAGCCGGGCGGGTGACGCGGAGGCGAGGACGAGGCGCCGGGGCACCCCACCAGGGTCGCGGACCGTCGCCGGTGCCGGCGAACCGGGCTGCCGGGCGGCCGGGGCGGCTGGGTAGCCTCCCCGGCATGGACCGACCGCTTCCGGATCCCACCAAGCTGCTCGCCGACTGGATGGAGTGGGAGCGCGGGGAGACGCCGCCCGGACGGGTCATGAGCAACCTGAAGACCCATGGCCTGCGCGACCTGCTCGAGACGCTGAAGGCTGCCGCCGAGGCGAATGCCTCCGCCTGACGGACCGGACGACCCCCCCGAGGAAGCCGTCGCCGACCCCGTCGACGGCTACGACCCACCCGTGCTCTCGGCCCGCCAGGCCGCTGCCGAGGGCATGCCGGGCTGGCCGGAACCGGGTCAGCCGTTCCCGCCGCCGACCGAGCCCGTCCCCGCCGGCCGGGGGGGCGACCAGGTCATCCCGCGGCCCC
>DATFFY010000138.1:0-5505 GCA_035249805.1 Acidimicrobiales bacterium
TCGTCGCCGTCGGCGGTGCGAGCGAGGAGGAAGCCGCCGCCCGCCAGACCGGTGAGCACCGGCTCCGCGATCGACGCCGCGAACCCGGCTGCGACGCAGGCGTCGAAGGCGTTGCCGCCGGCCTGGAGCACCTCGACCGCGGCCGCAGTGGTGGCGGGGTGGCCGGACGCCACCGCCGCGCCCGCGAGCGTGCTCACCGCCAGATCTGCTCGCCCAGCTGGATGAGGCCGGCGAGGTCCGTGATGTCGTGGTCGAAGTACGGGACCGACGCCACCACCTCTGGCGCGGCCGACAGCTCGGCTCGCATCTCGGCCTCGCGCTTGGCCACCACCTGGAAGTTGAGGAAGCTCTCCCCCACCTCGTGCAGCACGCGCGCCACCTGCTCGGGTGACGCGTCGTCGACGGGTGCGGCCTTGGCCAGCCGGGGGGAGTCCGCGCACAGCACCTTGGCCGCCTCCGTGGCGCCCGAGTCGAGGAACCACGCGGGCAGGACCTTGTTCAGCACGACCGCGCCGAGGTGGAGCCGCCGCTCCTCGAGGGCGTCGATGAAGAACTCGGCCTCGCGCACGGGCGCGGACTCGAGGGTCGAGACGACGACGAACGTCGTGCGCTTGTCGGCCAGCGTGCGGGTGACGGCCTCGGCCCGCGTGACGAAGCCCTTGTACATCGTCTGGAACAGGAGGAAGAACTCCGCGATGTCCTCGAGGAACTTCGATCCCAGGATGCGGTCGGCGACGGAGTAGAAGGGCTTCGAGGCCATGGTGAGCACGCGGCTGCGGGCCGGCACCGTCAGCCATCGGAGCAGCCGGCTCGAGAAGAAGTCGGCCATCCGCTCGGGCGCCTCGAGGAAGTCGATGGCGTTCCGCGTCGGGGGCGTGTCGACGACGATGAGGTCGAAGCGGCCGGAGGCGTGGATGTCGTACAGCCGCTCCATCGCGATGTAGTCGTGGCTCTGCACGAACCGGCCCGTGATGTTCTTGTACAGCGGGTTGGCGAGGATCGCGTCGCGGGTGGCCGGGTCGGGCGCGTGCCGGCGGACGAGGTCGTCCCAGGACTGCTTCGTGTCGAGCATCGCCGCCCACAGCTCGCCGCGCGGGCGGACACCGGCCTCGAGGAACGCGTCGTTCGAGATCCGGGTCTCCACGTTGCCGAACGCCTCGAGGCCGAGCGCGTTGGCGAGGCGCTTGGCCGGGTCCACGGTGAGGACGAGGACCGTGCCCCCGTGGTGCACGGCCGCCATTGCGGCGATGGCCGCCGCGGCGGTCGTCTTCCCGACGCCGCCGGACCCGCAGCTGATCACGATCTCCTTGGCCGCCAGGAGCTGCTCGATCGAGCCGGCCCGGCGGGAGCGGGATGCGGGCGCGGCCATCAGTACCCGAGCTCCTCGGCCAGGTGCTCGGCCACCTGCCGGGTGGCCCGGACGCCGTGGCTGCGCTGGAACAGGTACGGCACGTACAGCAGCGGCGTGCCCTCCGGCAGCTCGTCCCGCAGCCGGGCCAGGTGGACGCCGCGCGTCCGCCGCAGGGTGACGGCCAACCGGGCGCCGTCGAGGACCGGACGCACGGGCGCGCCGACGGCGGCCTCGAGGAGCTCCTCGGGCGACGGCTCGGCCTCGGGGTCGACCAGCGCCTGGAACACCTCTTCCTCACCGCGGCCGAACAGCTCCGGCAGCACGCGGTTCACGACGACCGCGGCAAGGTCGACGACCGTGTCCTCGGCCAGGCGCGCCGCCAGCTCGAGGGTCTCGTTGACCGGCATCTCCTCGGGGGCGGCGACGATCACGGCACCCGTCAGCGCGGCGTTGCCGAGGATGTCGAGCATCCAGTCCGTCTGGTCGCGGACGAGCCCGACCTGCACGAGCTCCTGGATCGCCGACGGTGCGGCCAGCTGGCCGGCGATGTGGCCCGTGGCCACGGAGTCGACGACGACGAGGTCGTAGTGCCGCTCCCGGACCTCCCACACGAACTTGCCGATCGTCAGGATCTCCTTCACGCCCGGAGCGGCGTTGGCGACGAAGTCGAAGGTGCGGGCCAGCGGGCCGATGCGGGCGACGAGGGGGATCTTCAGCTGGAGGCTCAGGTACTCCTTGAGCGACTCCTCGGTGTTCATGGTCATCGCCCAGAGGCCGGGCACGACCTCCCGCTCCCGGAACACCGTCGGCCCCGTCTCGAAGAAGTCGGCGAGGTTGCCCTTCGCGTCGACCTCGGCGACGAGGGTCCGCTTGCCCCGCTGGGCGGCGAGCAGCGCCAGCGACGCGGCCACCGTCGTCTTGCCCACCCCGCCCTTGCCGGTGACGAAGAGCAGCTTCCGGTCGAGCAGGTCCGTGCTCATGCTGTGGAGCCGTACCCCGGCATCAGCCCCCGAAGCCGATGCGCCGCTCGTCCTGGGGACTGCCGATCTCCACGTAGGCGAGCTTCTCGGCCGGCACACCGATCTGCCGGCCCCGCTTGTCGGTGAACCAGAGGGTGGTGCCGCCGCTGAGGGCGGCGTCGATCTGCGCCCGCACGTCGGCCGGGTCGGCACCGTCCTCGAGGTTGACCTCGAGCTCCTTGGGGGTCTGGGTCAGACCGATGCGGACGTCCACGTTCTCTCCTCCGGTAGGGGCGGCGGCCATCCTACGGTGGGTAGGAGCCGGCCCAGCCATGCATGGCACGCATCTCGACGGCCCGGCATCACGGCTCGCGGCGTCCTCGGACGTCGCCATTAGGTCGCGGGCTAGTGGCGAGTCCTGCGTCCTTGCGAGCCGTGCGCCGAGCCGCCGATCGGCGCACCGGCATGACTGGGCAGGCTCCCGACCTCGACCCGTTCCGGGTCGGCGGACCGGAGCTCGGCCCACCACCGTGGATGGCGGCGCTCGACGTGGTCGGCGGGGACCGTGCCCCGCACCATGGCCCGCAGCGCGATCGGATCGGCCAGTGCCTTGACCACGTGGCCGACGACGACCACGAGCAGCACGAGCGCGATCCAGTCGTGGACGAACGTGGCGCCGGTGCGCCAGGCGAGCGGGAACGGGTCGAACCAGCGCATCACCGAGCCGGTCGCCAACATCACGGGGATGCACCCGAGCACGAACGCGGCGTTGAGCTTCTGCCCGGCGTTGAACTTGCCGAGCGTGGCCCGCCCCCGCCGGCCGAGGCTGAGCAGCCAGCGCCGGTCGTCGGTCGACCAGCGGGCGAGGCGGCGCACGTCGCGCCGGAGGCCCTCCCGCCAGCGGCCGGCGTAGGCGAGCAGCAGCGGCACGGGGAGGAGGAGGCCGCTGATCACGTGGACGTCCTTCACGAGCACGCGCCGGCCGACCAGCGCGGCCAGCGACCCGATGTAGAGGGTCATGCCGGTGGCCAGCAGGGTGAGGAACAGCACCGCGGTGGTCCAGTGCAGCAGCCGCTCCACGCGATCGAAGCGCTCGATCATGCGGGCTGGTCGTCGCGGCCGTTGGAGTCGCCGATCCACGCGTCGACGTCGTAGCCGAGCCCCTCCCAGTAGCCGGGGTCGCGTGGGTGGTCGAGCTCGTCCGCCACCTCGATGCGCTCGAGCCACTTGAGCGACTTGTAGCCGTACATGGGCGCGACGTAGAGCCGCACGGGGCCGCCGTGCTCCCGGGTGACGTCGCGGCCGAGCATGCGGTGAGCGACGAGCACGTCGTCACGGCGGGCCTGCTCGAGGGTCAGCGTCTCCGTGTACACCCCGTCGAAGGAGTGGAAGCGCACGTGGGTGGCGCCGGGCCGAACCCCGACCTCGTCGAGGATGGCGTGGAGCTGCACGCCCTCCCACGCCACGTCCTCGACCCGCCAGCCGGTGACGCACTGGAAGTCCTTCGTGATGGAGGTCTGCGGGAGCCGGCGCCGGACGTCGGCGATCGCGAGGGTGGTGGGCCGTTCGACGTGCCCGTCGACGGTGAGGCGGTACGCGGCGTCGCTGCGGCTCGGCAGGTCCCCGGTCACGGAGTAGATGCGGAACCGACCCGCGGTGGGCAGGAGCGAGGCGAGCCCCGTCTGGTCGTCCAGGGTCAGGGGCCGCAGCACGGCGTCGAGGCCGGATTGCACCTTCGAGCCCCAGAGGATCCCGAGCGCGCCGAGGCCGACCATCCCGAGCACGGCCCGGCGTCCGACCCGCCGGTCCTCCGGGGGGAAGACCTCGGCGTCCTCCGGCGTGCGCACCGGGAGATCCGGCGGACTGGGCTCCACCGGATGCTGTCCCGAGGACATGGCCCGACGTTACGGCTCTCTACAAGAGCTTGAGCTCGGGGTGGGCGCGGCGCGTCGGGGCCAGCTCGACGTCGACCCGCTCCGCGATGCGGGCGAACGCGCTGGCGGCCTCGCCCGCGGGGTCGGTGAGCATGATGGGACGGCCGCTGTCGCCGCCCTCCCGGAGCTCGGTGACCAGCGGGATCTGGCCGAGGAGGGGGGCACCCAGGCGCTCGGCGAGCTCGTCGCCGCCTCCGGCGCCGAACAGCTCGTAGCGCTTGCCGTCGTCGCCCGTGAACCAGCTCATGTTCTCGATGACGCCCTTGACCGTGAGGTTGACCTTCTGGGCCATGAACCCGGCGCGCTGCGCGACGCGCTGCGCGGCGGGCTGCGGGGTCGTGACGACGTAGACCTCGGCGCCGGGCAGGAACTGCGCGAGCGACAGCGAGATGTCGCCGGTGCCCGGGGGCAGGTCCACGAGGAGCAGGTCGGGGTCGTCCCAGAACACGTCGGTGAGGAACTGCTCGAGCGCCTTGTGGAGCATGGGACCCCGCCAGATGACCGGCTGGTCCTCCTTGGCGAAGAAGCCCATCGAGATGCAGCGGACGCCCCCGGCCCCGGTGGGCGGGACGAGCATCGAGTCGATGACCGCGGGCGGGTGCTCCACGCCCAGCATCCGCGGGATGGAGAAGCCCCACACGTCCGCGTCGATCACGGCGACGTTCCTCCCCCGCTGGGCCAGCGCGACCGCGAGGTTGGTGGTGACCGACGACTTGCCCACACCGCCCTTCCCCGAGGCGACGAGGAGGACGCGGGTCTTGCTCGCCGGATCGGCGAAGGGGATGGCGCGGCCCTCCGCGTGCCCGTGCGCCTGCTGGCTGCCGGCGGTGGCCGCCGGGTCGCCGTGCAGCTTCTCGCGGAGCACCGCCCGCTCCTCGTCGGTCATCACGCCGAAGCTGAGGTCGACGTTCGAGACGCCGATGCCGCCGAGAGCACCAGTGACGCGGCTCTGGATCTCGTTTCGCAGCGGGCAGCCGGCGACCGTGAGCGTGACCTGGAGGGCCACGGAATCGCCGTCCACCCGGACGTCGCGCACCATGTCGAGATCGACGATGGAGCGGTGCAGCTCGGGGTCCTCGACGGGGCGGAGGGCGGTGATGACGTCGTCGACGCTGACGGGCATGGGTGGAGGGCTCCGGCTGGGAGAGGACGGCCTCGGGATTTCCACTACGGCCATAGGTAGAATACCGGCGTGGAACGTGCGTTGACCCCGACGGAGTTCTCCTCCGCGGTCACCGCGATCACCTCGGCCTTCGGGGAC
>DATFFY010000139.1:0-7013 GCA_035249805.1 Acidimicrobiales bacterium
CGCGGGCCCGGTCGAGGCGGGCCCGGCGGCGGGCGGCGAGGAGGGCGGTGAGCCGGGCACGGGCCACGAGCCCGGCAGGTTAGGGCTGACCGTGACCAACTCGTCAGCTGGACAGGAGCTCCTCCTCGGCGGCGTTCATCAGGCCGGCCACGAGGTCCCGGATCTCGGCCGGCGCCTTGGACGGGGCACCCGCGTCGTACGGCGGCTGCGGGTCGTACTCGATGCCGAGCTGGATGGCCTGGGCCGTCTCGGGCCCGAACAGCTCGCCGACGAGCGTGAGCGCGAGGTCGATGCCCGCCGACACGCCCGCCGCGGTCAGCACCTTGCCGTCGCGCACGACGCGCTGCTCGGTCGGCGTGGCGCCGTACCCGGCCAGGTGCTCGTAGGCGAGCCAGTGCGTCGTCGCCACCTTGCCCTCGAGGACGCCGGCCGCGCCGAGCAGGAGGGCGCCGGTGCACACCGAGGTCGTGTGCTGCGTCGTCTCGTGGGCCTTGCGGATCCAGTCGACGATCGGCCCACGCTCCTGCGCGAGCTTGCGCGTGATGAACCCGCCGGGCACGAGGAGCACGTCGGGCGACGGCACCTCGTCGAAGGTGTGCCCGATGTCGAACACGAGGAGGCCGTTGTCGTCCGGCAGCCGGCCCTTCTCCTCGGCGCAGACGACGACCTCCACGCCGGGCACGTTGGTGAACACCTGGTAGGGACCGATGGCGTCGAGGGCGGTGAACTTCGGGTAGAGGCCGATGGCGATCTGCATGGCCCCACCCTGCGCCGGATCGCCCCTGGCGGCAACGACGGATCGCCCACGGATCCGGCCGAGGTGGCGGCGTGGCAACCTGGCGTCGTGGTGGAGATGGTGGAGTACGACGAGTTCGGCCTGTTCCACGAGAACGCCCAGGAGTTCGGGCTGCCCTACGACGGCCCGCCGGCCGTCCGCCGCGAAGAGGTCGAGGTGGCCCCGGGGCGGCGCCTCCGCGCGCTGGTCTGGGGCGACCGGCCGGCCGAGCTCGTGCTGCTGCACGGCGGCGCCCAGAACGCGCACACCTGGGACACCGTCGCGATGGCCCTGGGCCGGCCGCTCGTGGCCATCGACCTGCCCGGCCACGGCCACAGCGACGGTCCCGCCGAGCACAGCGCCGACCTCGCGTCGAACGCGCAGGACGTGGCCGTGGCCATGGAGGTGCTGGCCCCCGAGGCGCTGGGCGTCGTCGGCATGTCGCTCGGCGGGATGACCATGCTCGCCCTGGCCGGGCTGCGCCCCGATCTGGTGCGAGCGATGGTCCTCGTCGACGTGACGCCCGGCGTGAACCACGAGAAGGCCGCGCAGATCGTCGCGTTCGTCGACGGGCCCGAGAGCTTCCCCGACTTCGAGGAGCTGCTGGCCCGCACGATCGAGTTCAACCCCACCCGCTCGGTGTCGTCGCTGCGGCGCGGCATCCTGCACAACGCGCTGCAGCGCGAGGACGGCAGCTGGGTGTGGCGCTACCGGCGCTTCATCGACCGCGCCTCGGCCCAGGGCCTCGACGCGTCGAGCCTGTGGGACGTCGTGTCGGCGTCGACGATGCCGCTCATGCTCGTGCGGGGCATGCGCCCGCAGTCCGTGGTGGCCGACGAGGACGAGGCCGAGCTGCTGCGGCGCCGGCCCGACGCCCGCGTGGAGCACGTCGCGGAGGCCGGCCACAGCGTCCAGGGCGACGACCCCCTCACCCTCGCCCGCCTCATCGACGACTTCCTGCCCGCGCCCTGACCGGTTCTGTGACCCGCTGGCCACAACAGGCGTGGCTGACGGGTCACAGAACGGTCAGCGGGTGAGGACGGTGCAGGCGCCGATGCCGGGGGCTCCGTAGACCTGCGTGTAGCCGACGCTGGGATCGCCGGGGACCTGGCGGGGGCCGGCGTCGCCCCGGAGCTGCAGCACGATCTCGTGGATCTGGCGCATGCCGGACGCGCCGATCGGCTCGCCGTTGGCGAGCAGGCCCCCGTCGGTGTTGATCGGGAGCCGGCCACCGATCTCCGTCTCCCCGGCCAGGATCATCGCCTCCTGCTCGCCGTCGGCGCAGAAGCCGTTCTCGGCCATGTGCATGATCTCCGCACCGGACTCGCTGTCCTGCAGCTGCGCCACCTGCACGTCGTCGGGACCGATGCCGGCCTGTTCGTAGACGGCCCGCGACGCGTCGACCGTCGGGCTCTCGGTCGAGTCCGTCGACAGCCACGGCGCGAACACCTCGAACGTGCCGAAGCGGCGGGTCCGCACGGCGACGCCGCGCACGTGCACCGGGCAGGTGGTGTACCGGTGGGCCTGGTCGGCCCGGCACACGACGACTGCGGCCGCGCCCTCGTCAGGCGAGCACAGCATGTACTGCGTGAGCGGGTGGTTGAGCAGGCGAGATCCCTCGATCTCCTCCTCGCTCATCGGCTTCTGCCGCCACGCGTTCGGGTTGAGGGCGCCGTTGCGGTAGGCCTTCGCCGCCACCTTGGCCAGGACGGTCGGCGAGATGTCGTGGTCGTGCAGGTAGCGGTTGATCTTCATCGCGAAGAACTGCGTGGTGACCATGAACCCGAGGTCGCCGTACCACTGCCCGAGGCCGGACGTGGCCGGGTCGGCGTTGAAGTGGCCGCGCGGGTGCTTGTCGAAGCCGACCGCGAGGCCGAGGTCGAACTGGTCCGACGCGATGGCCTGGACCGCCGCGGCCAGCGCGCTGCCGGCCGTCGCGCAGCCGTTGGCCACGTTGATGAACTGCAGGCCCGTGAGGCCGAGCTCGTTGACGAGCGTGTCCGCCGTCCCGGAGGCCGACCCCTCGCTGCCCGGGAGCATGTGGGCGAGGCTGCCGCCGTACGCGAACTGGAGGTCGCGCCACTGCACGCCCGCGTCGGCCAGCGCCTGGCGGGTGGCATGCGCGCCCATCGCCGCGCCGCTCACGCCCGGGTGGCGGCCGAACGGGTGGATGCCGATCCCGACGATGGCGACGTCGGTCATCGCGGTCCCTCGGGAGCGGGCGCGCCGAACCCGTAGGCGACCACCTCGGTGCCGTCGGGGTCACGGGTGAACGGGAAGAGCCGGAGCTCGAGCTCCATGCCGATGCGCGCTTGGGCCCGGTCCAGGTCGACGAGGCGCGCCACGACCCGTACCCCGTCGGGCAGCTCCACGTAGCCCACGAGGTAGCCGGCGAAGTCCTCCTCGGTCTCGGGCCCCGCGTACGGCGCCTTCGGGAGGAAGTCCTGGCTCGTCCAGGTCCAGAGGGTGCCGCGGCGGCCGAGCTCGGTGACCGACATGCCGGTGGCGCCGCACCGGGGGCAGCCGTCCTGGGCCGGGAACACGACGGTGGCGCACTCCCCGCACCGGCTGCCGAGCAGCCGCACGTCCTCGGAGGTGGCCGGCCAGGTGAAGAGGCCCTCGGCCACCGGCCGCACCGCCGCCACACTCACTGGAGCTCCGCGGGCAGCTCGGCGTGCTTCGAGGTCGTCCAGACCGGCTCGCGCTTCTCGAGGAACGACATGACGCCCTCCATCGCGTCGGGCTGCTCCCCCGCCCACCAGATCACCTTCGTCTCGCGGGCGAACGCGGCCTGGCGGTCGGTCTCGCCGAGGAACTCGTACACGAGCTGCTTCACGATGCCGGAGGCCGCCGGGGCCGACCACGTGGCGATCTCGCGGGCGAGCGCCTGGGCCTCGGCCAGCACGGCCTCCTTCGGGACGGCCCGCAGGGCCAGCCCCATGGCCGCGGCCTCCTCGCCGCTGAACATGCGACCGGTGACGAGCAGCTCGAGGGCGCGCTCCACGCCGACGAGCCGGGGCAGGAGCCAGCAGATGTTCGCGTCGGGCACGATGCCGCGGCGGGTGAAGACGAAGCCGAGCTTGGCGTCGGCGGCGACGATGCGCAGGTCGAACAGCATGGGCACCGTGAGCCCGGCGCCCACGGCCGCACCGTTGATGGCGCCGATGACCGGCGTCCGCATCCTCCAGAACGCGCTGCGCTCGGGGACGCTGTCCGAGTCGACGCCCTGGGCGGCGTCGTGGGCCTCGTGGGCCTCGGCCCCGAACACGTCGGCGCCGCCGGCCAGGTCGATGCCCGAGCAGAAGGCCCGGCCGGCGCCGGTGACCACGATGACCCGCACGTCCTCGTCGGCGTCGAGCAGCCACATGGCCTCGTGGAACTCGCGGTCCATCGTGGGGTCGAAGGCGTTCATCGCATCGGGCCGGTTGAGCGTGAGGGTGGCGACGCCCTGGTCGACGTCGACGAGCACGGTCTCGAAGGCGTAGGTCATCGGGGCGCGTCCGCCAGGGCCTCGCGGTCCCACGTCGAGGCCGTGACGCCGGCGTCCCGCAGCTCCACCTTGCGGGTGCGGAACGTCGCGTCGGTCTTGGGCAGGGCGGGGACCACCTCGACGTAGCGGGGCAGCATGAAGCGGGGCATGCGGGGCTCCAGGAACTCGATGAGCTCGGACGGGTCGAGCGGCTGGCCGCCCGCGCCGACGACGAGGACCTTGATCTCGTCCTCGCCGAGCTCGGACGGCACGGCCACGGCGGCGCACTCCTGCACGCCGGGGTGCTGGTTGACGAGGGCCTCGACCTCGAACGACGAGATGTTCTCGCCCCGGCGGCGGATGGCGTCCTTCATCCGGTCGACGAAGTAGTAGTTGCCGTCCTCGTCGCACCGGAACGCGTCGCCGGTGTGGAACCAGCCGTTGCGCCACGCCTCGGCGGTGCGCTCGGGCTGGTGGAAGTAGCCGGGGGTGATGGCCCAGGGCTCGCCCGACCGCACGACGAGCTCGCCCACCTGGCCGACCGGCACCTCGAGGTCGTGCTCGTCGACGATGCGGGCGTCGTAGTGGGGCGGGCCCTCGCGCAGCCGTCCGCAGCTCGTGCTGTTGGCCAGGTCGAAGCCCGGCGAGCCGAACGGCACGCCGATCTCGGTCATCCCGAACCCGGTGCCGACCCGCACGCCGAAGCGGGCCTTGAACTCCTCCACCTGCGGGATGAGCGGGCCCATGTAGACGCTCTCCAACGGCGAGTCGGCATCGTCGGGCTGCGGCTCGGCCAGCATCAGCAGCGCGGCCATGGGCCCCACGAGGCCCGCGGCCCGGATGCCGTGGCGGCGGATGTCCGACCAGAACTCGGTGAGGCTGAAGGACTCCCGCACGACGATGTGGCCGCGGTAGCGGGCCGACATGTAGATGGCCGACTTCCCCGACACGTGGAAGGCCGGGTACACGGTGTAGTAGCCGCCGCCGTCACCCAGCATCCCCTCGGGCGTCATGGTGGCGAACGTGTGCAGCTCCACCCAGGGGACGAGGACGCCCTTCGACGGGCCCGTCGTGCCCGACGTGTAGATGAGTGCGGCGGTGTCCCACGGGTCGGGACCGGGCAGGTCGTCGGCCGGCCCGGCCGGGCCGAGCGCCTCGGCACCGGTGAGCACGCGGAACGGGAGCGCGGTCAGGTCGCCGCCCGGCTCGCCATCCGGCACGACGACCGTGTGCAGGCGGTCGAGGTCGGCTGCCACCTCGGCCAGCCGGTCCACGAACCGTGCCGCGATCACGAGCACCTCGGCCCGCGAGTCGTGCACGAGGTACCGGAGCATGTCGCCGAGGTAGCCGTTGTTGACCGGCACCTCGATCGCGCCGAGCCAGGCCACCCCGAGCCACACCTCGTACGACAGGAACGAGTTGGGCAGCATCGTGACGACGGTGTCGCCCGGCTGCACCCCGACCCGCCGCAGCGCGTCGGACCACGTCCGGTAGGTGTCCTGCAGCTCGCGGTAGGTGGCCTGCTGCCCGTCGACGTCGAGCATGGCCGGGCGGTCGGGCACGTCGGTCGCGTGCTGTGCGATGAGATGGGGCAGGACCTGGCCGCGGTCCATCATCGACCCGTGAACTCGGCCGGGCGCTTCTCCAGGAACGCGGCCGCGGCCTCCTTGTGGTCCTCCGTCGTGAAGAGGTGGGCGAGGCCGTTGGCCACGAACGAGCCGACCTCGGGCAGCTCGCTGTAGCTGCGGCCGACGGCCCGGCGCAGCCCTTCCTTGATGAAGCGGACGGCCTGGGGCGGGTTGGCCGCGATCCGGCCGGCGAGCGCGTGGGCGGCCGGGAGCAGCTCGTCGGCCGGCAGCACCCGGGACACGAGCCCGATGCGCTCGGCCTCGGCCGCGTCGATCATGTCGCCGGTGAAGAGCAGCTCCGCGGCCTTCGCGTACCCGACGAGCTGCGGCAGCCGCCAGTACCCGGTCGTGTCGGCCATGAGGCCGAGCTTCACGAACAGCTGCGAGAACCTGGCGTGCTCCGAGGCGAGCCGCAGGTCGCAGAGCAGGGCGAAGTCCATCCCGATGCCCACCGCGGCGCCGTTGACGGCGGCGATGGTCGGCTTGCGGCACTCGAGGAACATCGCCGCCTCGGGGGTGAGGCCGGGGCGCACGCCGGACAGCCACCGCAGCGTCTCCTGCATGCGGGGATCACCCCAGGCCTTCTGCACGTCGTCCCCCGCGCAGAACGCCCGGCCCGCGCCGGTCACGACCACGGCCCGCACGGCGTCGTCGCGGTCGACCTCGACGAAGGCGGCCTGCAGCTCCTCGGCCATCTCGAAGGTCGCCGCGTTGAGCTTCTCGGGCCGGTCGAGCGTGATGGTGGCGACGTGGTCGGCCACCTCGTACAGCACGTCCCCCACGCCCCGGACGCTAACGACGGTGAACATTTCCGTCAACGCGGCCGCGAGGCAATGGGTTCCGGAGCGACCAGCGTGAGGCGATTGGTTCCACATCCGGAACCCATCGCCTCAGGCAGCACCGACCGGAACCCATTGCCTCGCCTGGTTGGCATGCTGTCTGCGTGGGGGTCGACCTGGCCGAGCTGCGGGCGGACCTGCGGACCGAGCAGGCCGGCCTGCGCGAGCTGCTCGAGCGCATGGACGAGGCGGCGTGGGATGCGCCCACGCCGGCCGCCGGGTGGACGGTCCGCCACCAGGTGCGGCACCTCGCGCAGGGCGAGGAGCTCGGGCGGCTGGCAGCGTCCGACGCGGCCGCCTTC
>DATFFY010000140.1:0-3843 GCA_035249805.1 Acidimicrobiales bacterium
AGGTGTCCGCGCCGACCTGGGGCGCGTCGTCGAGCACCGCGCCGGCCGCCACCTGGGGCGCATCGACCACGTCGACCCCGACCTCGACGTGGGGCGCGCCCGGGACCATCGGGACGACGACCGGGGAGCCGCCCCCCGAGAAGGGCTCCAGGAAGGGCCTCCTGGTGGCCGTGGCGATCGGTGCCATCGTCGCCATCGTCATCGCCCTCGTGATCACCGGGGACGACGAGGGAGATGACGGCGCCGGCAGCAGCTTCGCGGCGCAGTTCTCCGAGCAGCTCCAGTCGCAGTCGCAGGTCTCCGAGGACCAGGCCGACTGCGTGGGCGAGTACGTCGTCGACGAGATCGGGGCCTCCCGCCTCGAGAGCCTCCGTGCGCTGGAGGACCGGACGGCGCCGCCCGAGCTCCAGGAGGACTTCGACCAGGCCGTGCAGCGGGCGCTCACCGAGTGCGAGGTCGACCAGCAGGACCTCGTCCCCGACAGCAGCACCGACGGTGGCGCGTCCGACGGCCTCTCCGCCGAGGTCACCGCGCCGAGCCAGGTGATGACCGAGGCGCAGTACGAGGACTACTACAAGACGTCCCTGGGCCTGGCCGACGAGGACGCCAAGTGCCTCGCCGCGCGGTCCGCCGAGGCAGAGGCCTCCGGCGAGATCGAGGAGGGCGACGGGATCTCGCAGTTCTACCAATGGGTCGACGAGTGCGGCATCGACCCCGACGAGCTCTTCCAGACGATCGCGACGGCGGACGCGGGCACCACCGGCTGATGGCCGAGCCCGGTGGGTCGTCACCGGCGATCCCGTGGGTCCTGGCGCTCGTCGTCGTCACGGGGTTGGTGACCTTCGCGGCGGCGCGCGACGAGGACGCGCCGCCGGTGACGACCACCACGACGACCACGTTCCCCCGCGAGGGCTACGTCGACGAGATCACCGCAGCCCTGTTGCAGGAGACCCACGTCGCGCTCGGCGACGAGGGGGCCCGCTGCATCGCCGGCGCGATGGTCGACACGATCGGGCCCGACGGCCTCGAGGCGCTCGCCGACGAACCCGCCCCCCTCGCGTCCCTCACGCCGATGCAGCGCGACGAGGTGCTGCGCCTCGTCGTCACCTGCGTCGACCCCGTCGTGGCCCAGGCGCTGCTCGGATCGGGGGCCAGCACCACCGAGCCGGCCGTGCCGCTGCCCGACGAGGGGCAGTGACGGCGCGTCAGCGGCCGGTCCACCTCGGGGGTCGGCCCTCGGACCGCGCCGCGATCCCCTCGGCGGCGTCGGCGGTCGACGCCGTGACGGACAGGAGCGGGTGCAGCAGGCGCAGGCTCGCGTCCACGGCCTGGTCCCACACGGCGTAGAAGGAGTCGCGCCCCTGGCGCAGCGCGATCGGCGAGCGGCTCGCGAGCTCGGCGGCCAGGTCGTCGACGGCGGCGTCGAGCTCGGCCACCGGCACGACCCGGGTCACGAACCCGATGCGGTCGGCCTCGGCCGCGTCGACCCGCCGGCCCGTGAGCATCAGCTCGAGGGCGCGCTTGGGCGGCATCGCCCGGATCAGCGGCACGGTGATCATGTGCGGCCACAGGCCCAGCGTGATCTCTGGCGTGCCGAACACCGCGTCGTCCGCAGCCACGACGAGGTCGCACGCGAGCGCGAGGCCGAAGCCGCCGGCCAGGGCGTAGCCCCGCACGCGGGCGATCGTCGGCTTGCCCAGGGCGTAGAGGTCGCGGAACAGCTCGGCCAGCTCGCCCCTCCCCTCGTGCAGCTCCGTCGGGCTCGCTCCTGCGGCCATGCCCTCGAGGTCGGCTCCGGCGCAGAAGGCCTTCTCCCCCGCGCCGGTGAGGACCACGACGCCGACCTCGTCGTCCGCCTTCGCCCGCGCGAACGCGGCGCGCAGCTCGCGCACGACGTCCCACGACAGCGCGTTCCGGCGCTCCTGGCGATCGATGGTGATCCGCGCGACCCGGTCGGTCACCTCGTAGCGCACCTCGGACGTCGCCATCGCGCGCAACCTAGTTGTTCAGGGGTGTGGCGACGACGGTGGCCAGGGTCGTCCAGGACTGGGGCACCGCACCCAGCGGCGCGCCCGAGTCGGGCTCCCAGAGCTCGGCGAAGCCCGAGCGCATCGCGCCGGTGGCCAGCGAGCGGGCGAGGGAGTCCGCCGTCCCGCGTTCGCCCGCCGCCCTCGCTGCGAGCCAGGAAAGGTAGGCCAGCTGCGGCCACGTCCCACCCCGCCAGTAGCCGGTGGGGTCGAACGACGGCTCGGCCCTGTGCACGCCGGTCGGACCGAACGACGCGCCGAGGGCGTGCGGATCGGTGAGCGGGGCGAGCGCCTCCGGGCGGTCGACCACGAGGCTCGGCAGCAGTGCGTCGTGGGTGCGGACGCGGCCCGAGCCCGCGGCGGTCGGCCCGTCGTCGACCCACGTGAAGAGGTCGGGGTCCCACCGCGCGTCGATCGCCTCGGCGAGCTCGCGCGCGGCGGCGGTCAGGCGCTCGTCGCCGGTGAGCGAGGCCAGCTCGCGCGCGTTGAAGGCGACGAGCGCGCTGAACCCGACGGAGCCCACGGCGCAGGCCGGGTTGAACGTGGGCGCGCCGCTCCTCGACCGCTCGATCGTGTCGAGCAGCCGTCCCTTCGCGGCGTACCAGCTCTCGAGCGTCCACGGACCGGCCACGAGGTCGTCCCAGCGGGGGCTGTCGTCGCACCCCGACTCCCACGGGTGGCAGAGGAGCACGAGTCCCTCTGGCGACCGGCGCCGTCGTTCGAGCAGGAAGCGGAGACCGCGGGTGGCGCGCTCCACCACGTCGCCGCGCAACGGCAGCCCGGCTGCCGCGACCGCGGCCACCGCGTGCCCGTACATCGGCGGCTGGGTGATCGACGAGGTCCGCGCCCGGCCCCAGAACGCCTCGTGCGGGTTGGGGGCGCGGCCGGCATAGCGGAGGTGGGGGACGAACCCCTCCTCGTCCTGGTCGGCCAGCGCGGCCTGCAGCTCGAGGCCGGCCCGCTCGTCACCCAGGTGGGCCCACACCACGGCGTGGAAGCAGCTGTCCCACAGCCACTGCCACGGGTACGTGCGCTCGTTCGGCACGCAGTAGCCGGCCTCGCCGTCGCGTCGCCAGGCCGCCTCGAGGATCGTCCGGCTCCGGGCCCGGAGCTCGGGCGCGAGGTCCGCCGCTAGGGTCGCCGGAGCGTGCCGACCGTCGCCTTCGTCTCGTTCCGGCTCGGGCGTCACGACGGCGTCTCGGTGGTGGCCGCGACCTGGCAGGGCGCCTTCTCGGAGCTCGGATGGGACGTGACCAGCGTCGCCGGCGATGGTCCCGTCGACGTCCTCGTCCCGGGGCTGTCGCTCACCGCCACCGCCGCGCCGGACCACGACGAGGTGGCATCCGCGCTCGCGGCCGCGGACCTCGTGGTGGTGGAGAACCTCTGCACGATCCCGCTGAACCTACCGGCCGCCCGCGTGGTGGCCGCCGTGCTCCGGGGCCGCCCCGCCGTGCTGCACCACCACGATCCGGCGTGGCAGCGCGCCGCCCTCGCCCACGTCACCGAGCTCCCGCCCGTGGATCCGATGTGGCGCCACGTGACGATCAACCGGATGACCGAGCGGGAGATGGCCGAGCGAGGCATCGAGGCGACGACGATCTACAACGCCTTCGACGTCGACGCGCCACCCGGCGACCGCACGCGGGCGCGGGCCTCGCTCGGGGTGGCCGACGACGAGCGGCTCCTGCTCCACCCCGTCCGGGCCATCCCCCGCAAGGACGTGCCGGCCGCGGTCCGCCTCGCGGAGGCCATCGGGGCGACCTACTGGCTGGCCGGGCCCGCCGAGGACGGGTACGGCGACGAGCTGGCCGACGTG
>DATFFY010000141.1:0-2819 GCA_035249805.1 Acidimicrobiales bacterium
ACGCCGACGATGATCCGCGCCGCGCCCGCGTCGACGGGGTCACCGAGCGGCCCGGTCACCCGCGTCGTTCGGTTGGGGCCGCCGAACGCGTCGAGGGTGCCCTCGCCCCCGTCCGCGAGCGGCACCTCGTCGCAGCGCCAGCCCGCGGCGCGGCAGGCTCGTTGCACGGCTGCGGCGACCTCGGGGGCGGTGGCGGAGCCGCGGAGCTTGTCTGGGGCTGCGACGGCTCGCATCTACCTGCCATGGTGGCACGGTGACTCCGCCCCCCGATCGCCCGATCGTGCTCGTGTCCAACCGGGGCCCCCTCGCGTTCGAGGTCGCCGACGACGGCTCCCTCGAGCCGAGGCGGGGGGCCGGCGGCCTGGTCAGCGGGATCGGCCCGCTGGTGGCCGGCACCGACACGACGTGGATCGCGGCGGCGATCGGCGAGGGCGACCGCCAGGCCGCGGCATCGGGCGTCGTCGAGGCGGAGGGCTTCCGCACCCGCCTGCTCGCCATCGACGAGGAGCAGTACCGGCTCGCGTACGACGTCGTCTGCAACGAATGGCTCTGGTTCGCCCACCACGGCCTGTGGGACCGGGCCCACGAGCCGTCGTTCGACCGCTCGATGATCGTCGCGTGGGACGCGTACTGCGAGGTCAACGCCGCGTTCGCCGACGCCGTGGCCGAGGAAGCCCCGGAGGGCGCGATCGTCCTCGTGCAGGACTACCACCTGTGCTCCGTCGCGGCCCGGCTCGTCGAGCGCCGGCCCGACCTGCGGTGCGTGCACTTCAGCCACACGCCCTTCGCCCCGCCCGTCTGGATGTCCGCGCTGCCGGACCTGGTCGTGCAGGGCGTGCTCGGCGCCATGGCCGCCCACGTCGCCTGCGGCTTCCACACGGGCCGCTGGGCGGCGGACTTCTCCGCGTCCGCCCGCGAGCTGGCCGGCGCGGACCCGGCGACGTTCGTGTCCCCGCTCGCGTCGGACCCGGCCGACATCCGCGGCGTCGCGGCGAGCGACGAGTGCGCCGCCGCGCTGCGCGACCTCGAGGCCCGCGTCGGCGACCGGCTGGTCATCGGCCGCGTCGACCGCATGGAGCTCACGAAGAACCTCGTGCGGGGCTTCCTCGCCTACGACGAGCTCCTCGACGGCCATCCCGAGCACCGCGAGCGGGTCGTCTTCGTGGCCGGCGCCTACCCCTCGCGCACCAACGTCCCCGCCTACCAGGACTACGCCGAGGACGTCCGCCGGGTCGTCGACCAGGTCAACGAGCGGTGGGCGACGGCGGACTGGACCCCGATCCTCCTCGACGTCGAGGACGACCACCCCGCGTCGGTCGCGCTGCTGCGCCGGGCCGACGTCCTGCTCGTGAACCCGATCCGTGACGGCCTCAACCTGGTGGCCACCGAGGGCGCGCTCGTCAACGAGCGCGACGCGGTCCTCGCGCTGTCCCCCGAGGCGGGCGCCTGGGAGCGGCTGCACGACGCGGTGCTGCCGGTCCAGCCCTTCGACCTCGCGGGGACGGCCTGGATCCTCGACCGCGCGCTCACCCTGCCGGCCGACCAGCGCCGGGCGATGGCGACCCGGCTGCGGGAGCTCGCCGAGGCTCGCACCCCGAAGCACTGGCTGGCCGACCAGCTCGCCGCCGCCGGCGGCTGATGGGTTCTCGCGACGCAGGGCGTACAGAAGTGTGCGCTGTCCGTCGCGAGAACGGTGTCAGAGCAGCGACTGGAGCAGCTCGAGCACGCCGAGCGGGCCGGGCACGACCACGTCGGCGCGGGCCAGCATCCCCGGGTCCACCTCGGGCGAGGTGACCACCGCCCGCACCGCGGTGCCGCCCCTGGCCTCGAGGCGGTCGAGGGCATCGAGCGCGGGCAGGTCGCCGACGTCGTCACCGATGTAGCAGGCGGTGCGCAGGTCCCCAACCAGCTCGTCGACCACGGTGCCCTTGTCGACGAGGACCGGCGGATGGAGCTCGACCGACATCTTCGCCGGGCGCAGGTGGAGGCCGAGCTCGGCCTCGGCCTCCACAGCCCAGGCCCGCGCCGCGTCGAGGTGCTCAGGGTGGCGACGGACGTGGAGGGTGAGCGACAGGCCCTTGTGCTCGACCTCGACCTCGGCGGGCAGGTCCCGGCGGGCTGCTTCGACCGCCCGGTCGACCACGGGTCGCCACTCGGACACGCCCGGATGCGCCCCTCGCTCGCCACGCACGCGCCGCTCGAGGCCGTAGAGCGCGGACAGGTCGAGCTCCTCGGGCAGGTGCCGCTCCAGGAACGGCAGGGGGCGGCCGGAGACGACCGCCACGCAGCCGTAGACGGCGTGCAGGGCCCGGAGCGCCTCAGGGGTCCCCGGAAGCGGGCGGGCCTCCTCCGGGTCGTCCACGATCGGCGAGAGGGTGCCGTCGAAGTCCACGAGCACCGCGGACCCCGCGGGATCGGCCCGCAGGGGGTCCAGCGCCGCGGATCGCTCCATGGAGGTGCAGGGTACGGTCCAGGGGATCATGCGTCGGCCCGCCGTGCTGCTCGGCGTCCTCCTGTCCCTCGCGCTGCTGGGCTGCCGTCCCTCCACCGTCTCGGTGGCCTTCACGCCCCACATCGACGCGGTCTACGCCTACCGCTACGACATCGAGGGCACCGTCACCCGCCGCGTCGAGGGCGAGGAACCGGAGGTGACCCGGCTCGACACGCGCCTCGTGGCGCAGCAGCAGGTGGTGGAGCGCACCGACGACGGCGCGCGCATCCGTCTCGAGCTGGCGCGCGAGGGCGGCGTGGCCAGGACCGCCGTCGTGCTCGTCGACCGGGCAGGGTCGCTCGCCGGCGTCGAGCTCGTGGCCGACCTC
>DATFFY010000142.1:0-4818 GCA_035249805.1 Acidimicrobiales bacterium
CCTCGCCGCCGAGCCCCTCGACCTCCTCGACGCGCAGGACGTCACCGGGCTGCCCCGGCGGCAGCGGGTCGGGGGTGACGTAGAACTCGGGGTCCGCTACGCCGGGGGCCGGCCCGTCCGCCTCGTCCACGCAGCCGCCGACGGCGACGAGCGCGGCGGCCACGGCGGTGGCGATGGCGACGATCGGCCTCGAGCGCAGCATCCGACCAGCCTGCCCGCTCCGCGCGGTGGCGCGTGACCGCCGAGGTCAGAGGGTGCGAACGGGTAGCGCCGCGGGGCTGCGGCCGAGGATCTGCCGCCACTCGACGGTGGCGGGGTCGACCGTCAGCTCGAACCGCCCGGCCACCCCGCCGACCACCTCCTCGAGCGTGAGGCGGGCCAGGTGGGCGCCGAGGCAGTAGTGGGTGCCGATCCCGAAGCTGAGGAGCCGAGGGGTGTCGGGCTGCGCGAACCGGTCGACCACGAACGTGTCGGGGTCCGTCCAGACCCCTCCCTCGCGGTTGGCCACGCCGGTCGCGAGGAGGACGATCGCCCCGGCGCCGATCTCGACGCCGGCCACCTCGAGCGGCGCGGCCGCCGTCCGCGGGATGGCCGGGATCGACGACTCGAGGCGGATCGTCTCGTTCACGGCCGAGCCGACGTGCTCGGGGTGGGCGACGACCGCAGCCATCGCGTCGGGGTGCGCGTGCAGGTACAGCAGGGTGCACCCGATCTGGCTCGCGGTGGTGTCGTGCCCGCCGACGAGCAGGTTGGCGACCATGTCGAGCACCTGGCCGTGGTCGAGCACGTCGCCCGCGTCCTCGGCCTGGACGAGCGCGGTGACCAGGTCGTCGCCGGGGTCGCTCCGCCGGCGGGCGACGAGGTCGTCGACGTACGCGAGCAGGGCGACGATCGCCGCGCTCGCCCGCTCCACCTCGTCCGAGGTCATCACGCCGAACGTGGGGCTCAGCGCGTCCGTCCACGCCGCGAACGTGGGTACGTCCGCCTCGGGCACGCCGAGGAGCCGGCACATCGCGCGCATCGGCACGTAGCGGAGGCGCTCGACGAGGTCGCCACCGCCGTCGGCCTCGAGCGAGGCGACCTCGGCGTCGACCATCTCGCGCGTCGCCGTGCGGAGCGCCTCGACCGACCGGTTGGTGAAGGCCTTGCTGACGAGGCGGCGCAGCCGGTGGTGCTCCGGACCCTCGGTCGTGAACATGAGCGACCCGTACCACCGACGAAGCGGGCCGTCGCCGATGCCCATCAGATCGAAGAAGCTCAGGCCCACGCCGAGGACGTCGGGATGGTGGGCCAGCCGCTCGACGTCGGCGTGGCGCAGCACCCAGTACGGGCCCGTCACGTCCTGGACGACTGCCGGCCCGGAGAGCTCCAGCAGCTGCCGGTAGGCGTCCGGCGACCCCATCAGGTCGACCGTCGTCGTGGTGCCCATCGCGTCCCCCTTCCGCCGAGGGGCACCCTACGGCGCGACCATCGCGCCCGTGGACGCGTACGAGGAGTGGGACCGGCGGACGGCAGCGCTGCTCGAGGAGGCCTACGTCGCCGCCGGGCCAGGTCCAGGCGGCTCGGGCGCCTCGGACGACTCCGAGGGCGCGTGGCGGGCCAAGCGCCAGCACCTCGCCGTCCCGATGGACGCCGACGGGACCTGGCTCGACGTCGGGTGTGCCAACGCCCACCTGCTCGTGACGCTGCCGGCCTGGGCGGCGGAGCGCGGCATCACCATCTCGCCCCACGGGCTCGAGGTGCTGCCGCTCGTGGCCGACCTCGCCCGTGCGGTCCATCCAGAGCTGGCCGACGTCATCTGGACCGGGTCGGTGATGACCTGGGACCCCCCGCAGCGCTTCCGCTACGTGACCGCGCTCGACGACGCGGTGCCGCCCGAGCACCTCGGCGCTCTCGTCGAGCGCCTGCTGGAGGCCTTCGTGGAACCGGGCGGCCGGCTCGTCATGAGCACGTACACCAACGCCGGTGAACAGCCCCGGCCGCTGTTCGACGATCTGGGCTCGGCCGGTCACCCGCCCCACGGCACCATCCGCATCGACCGCCCAGGCGCGTCGCCGCTCCTCACCGCGTGGATCGACCGATGAGCGTCGAGCCCGCTTCGAGGCGAGAGGGGCGCCGTCAGGCGCGCGCTGCGGCGCTGATCAGCGCCGGCGAGGGCGGGCGAGCGCGGCCTCGACGAGGTCGGCCATGGCGTCGCCGCAGGCGTGGAGCGCGTCGGTGGTCCTCGACGCGCGCGCCAGGATGAAGGCGCCCTCGAGCGCGCAGATGACGACCTGGGCCAGCTCGCGGGCGCGGGGCTCCTCGACGCCCTCGAGCGCGAGGAGCGCGGTCAGGCCGACGATCCACGAGTCGAACACCTCGGCGGTGGCGAGCCGGAGGGGCTCGTTGGTGGAGGCCACCTCGAGGGCGACGGTCTCGATCGGGCAGGCGTCGACGTACTCGCTGTCGATCAGCGTCTGCCCCGCGGCCCGGAACGCCGAGCGGACGTTGGCCACGAGGTCGCTCGTCTCGGTGAGCTTCCCGGTGACGATGGCCGCGTAGTGGTCGCCCGCTCGCCGGATCGTCTCGGCCGCCAGCTCGTCCTTGCCGCCGGGGAAGTGGTGGTACAGCGAGCCGAACGGGGCCTCGGCCATCGTCAGGATCTGCTTGAGGCCGGTGCCCATGAAGCCCTGGCGCCGGAAGAGCTCCTCGCTCGCGGTGAGGATCCGCTCCCTGGTCTGGTTCACGCCTGACAGCCTAGGGTACGGTGACGCTAGAGCGATCTATCCAGTACGAGGAGGCACGATGGCGACCCGTCCCACCCGCCCGATCGACACCGCCACCCGCGTGCTCCAGGTGCTCCTCGTGGTGGCGATCGCGGAGTCGTTCGTCCACTACCTCGACAACACCGTCCGCTGGGACGACTACACGATCGACGACCCGTCGCCCATCGGCTCCTGGATCACGCGGTGGATGATCCCGCTGTCCTGGGTCCTGTTCACGATCGCCGGGATCGTCGGCTACCGCCGCTTCCGGGAGGGCCGGTTCCCGCAGGCGGCCGCCCTCCTGGGCGCGTACTCCGGGAGCGGGCTGGTCAGCCTGCTGCACTACGTCGACATCGACCTGGACGACCTCAGCGCGTTCCAGAACACGTTCGTGTGGGCCGACGTCGCCCTCGGCACGGCCATCCTCGGGTTCGCGATCTGGACGGCGCTGCGCGCGGGCTCCCGTTCGGCCGCGGTGCCGTCGCCGACCCCGGCCTGATCAGCCCAGGGGGGACCAGGCCGAGGCGCGGAGCAGGCGGCTCTCCCACTGGTCGCGCACCTCGAGGGCGTCGTGCATCCAGGTGCCCGGGGCGCGGTACTCGAGCGGCACCTCGCGGTTGAACAGCGGGAGCAGGGCCTGCGGCTGCGTGACCCGCTGCCAGAGGACGATCTCGCGGCGGTGCCCGCTGCCGAAGCGCGGCGAGAAGGCGGCGACCATGTCGAGCAGGCCCCGGCCCTTCGCCTTGGCCAGCGTGTCGACGTAGAGCGTGCCCGCCTTCTCGAGGTAGTCCTCGTACCGCCCGCGGTGGGGCCAGGCCGTGTCCTCCATGAAGAGCGGCAGGCTGCCGTCCTCCGCCGCGGTCGACCCGACGGCGGGCACGGTGGCGAGGTCGAGGTCCTGGAGGGGGGAGAACGGGAGCGGCTCGAGCACCTTGGCCGTCGACTCGTGCCGGAGAGCGTCGACCTCGGCCAGCCAGCCCTGCAGGTCGCCCGAGCGCAGCCGGGTCCCGAGCTCGTCGAGGGCCGCCGCCGACGCCACCGCGGTGACCGTCACGAACACGTACGCCGATCCGGTGCCGTGGACCTGGTGCAGGAACCACAGGAGCCGGGCGTCGTCGGTGTCGGCCAGGGGCCCGGCCCAGCCGTCCCGGTACAGCTCCTCGAACCGGTCGGCCTCCCGCCCGGCGACCCGATGGGTCTCGTGCACGAACAGCATCGGCGTAACCGTCCTTCCCGACGGGTTCTGGCCCGATTCGACCACATCCCGCTGTGGTGAGGGCGGGCCAGAACTCGTCGGGGCGCGATTACGCTCGGCGGGGGGTCGGCATGCGAGCGAGCTGGCGATCGATGCTCAGGGCGGCGAAGGACGAGGCGCTGCTCGCCGTCCACGCCTACGACGACCCGCGACAGCCGCGCTGGCTCGAGGCGGCCTACGTGCACCTCCACCTGGCGTGGCACTACCTGCTGCTGGCCAAGCTGAAGCGGGACGGGATCGACGTCCGGTACCGCACGCCGGAGGGTCGCATCGAGCGGGTCGACGGGGCGCCCCGCGAGTGGGACCTCGCCCGGTGCATCGAGGAGGAGTGGCCCGCGGACCACCCGGTGCGGCGGAACCTGGAGCTCTCCCTCGCGCTGCGGCAGCGCATCGAGCACCGGACAGCCGGGCTCGAGTCGATCGCCGAGCGCACGGCCGGCTACCTCCAGGCGATGCTCGTGAACTTCGAGGCCCTGATCCTCGACGCGTTCGGTGCGGGCGAGTCGATCGGTGACCAGCTCCGGTTCCCCGTGTTCGTCGGCGCCATCACCGCCGGCCGGGCCGAGGACCGCGAGCGGAAGCGGCGGCGGGTCCCGGCACCGGTCGAGCAGCTGCTGGCCGATGCCGAGGCCGACCTGCCCGAGGCCGTCGTGCGCGACCAGCGCTACGAGCTGCGCATCCGGCTCACCCCGCAGCTGGGCCCGCGGTCGGCCACCGACGCGGCGGTCTCCTACGTGCGCGAGGAGGACCTCACGCCGGAGCAGCGCGAGGCGCTGGCCACGCTGGGTAGGACCGGCACGGTCATCGCGCACCAGGAGC
>DATFFY010000143.1:0-2011 GCA_035249805.1 Acidimicrobiales bacterium
CACGCCCGCCGACCACGCGAACGGCGCGCTCTACATCGACCACCTCGTGCTGCTGTCGCCGGACCTGGCCCGCACCACGGCCGCCATCGAGGCCCTCGGCCTCCCGCTGAGGAACCAGCGTGACAGCGACACCTACGGTGCGCCGATGCGCCAGCACTTCTTCCGGCTGGGCGAGGTCGTCCTCGAGCTCATCGGCTCGCCCGACGCGCCCGGCGACGGCGATCCCGGCTTCTTCGGCCTGGCCCACACCGTCGCCGACCTGGACGCCGCCGCGGTGCTCCTCGGCGACCACCTCGGCAACGTGAAGGACGCGGTGCAACCGGGCCGCCGCATCGCCACCCTGCGCCACCGCGAGCTGGGCATGTCCGTCGCCACGGCGCTCATGTCGCCCGAGCCCGCGCCCGCCTGACGTGCTCGACCACGTCTTCACCGACGCCATCGGCGCACTGCGGGACACCTTCGAGAAGGCGTTCCTCGAGCGCCAGGCCTTCGAGGAGCGCTTCCAGGTCGACGTGCTCCTCGGGGACACCACCTGGGAGACCTCGTACGGTCTCCCGGGTGAGGGCCTCCCCCCACGGGTGCAGGCCGACATCACCCTCGACTGGCCCACGTGGGCGCAGACGGCGTACCGGTCCTGGTACATCGGCGAGCCGTCCGACGAGGCGCCCCGCATCGAGATCGAGATCGTGATGCGGATCCAGCGGCTCGCCTCGATGCCCGACGTGAAGCCGGTCCTCGCCGTGCTCCCCGAGTCGAGCCCGCCGATCGGCACCGAGCGCCTCGAGCGCTCGGCGCCGACGATCGAGATCGGCTTCGGCAGCGAGCTGGAGGCCGAGGACTGGGCCCTCGAGGTGTCCTACGAGGGGAGCTACGAGCTCGAGGAGGCCACCCTGGCCGACGGGTCGATCCTCGACGACCACTTCTCCTCGATGGGCGGGTGGATCGCGTCCACGCTCGTGCGCCTGGGCGACCTCGAGCTCGACTTCCTGCCGGCGGACGAGGAGGGCTGATGGCCGACGACGTGGTGCTCGTGCAGGTGGACGAGGGCGTCGCCACGGTCGTCCTCAACCGTCCGGAGGCGCGCAACGCGCTGAACCGCGACCTGCGCCGCGCCATCCCCAGGACCATCGTCGAGCTCGACGAGCGGGACGACGTCGCCGCCATCGTGCTCACCGGGACCGACCCGGCCTTCTGCGCCGGCGTCGACCTGAAGGAGCTCGCGGCCGGGGGCGGCGGGGCCCCGGCCTCGGACGACGAGCGCGTGTCCCTCGTCGGGGGTGGGGGCCCGGGCCGGTCCGGACCGTTCCCGGATGTCGCGACGCCGGTCATCGGGGCGATCAACGGGGTGGCCATCACGGGCGGCTTCGAGCTGGCCCTCGCCTGTGACTTCCTGGTCGCGTCCGAGCACGCCCGCTTCGCCGACACCCACGCGCGCGTGGGGATCATGCCGGGCTGGGGGCTCACCGTCCTCCTGCCCGAGGCGGTCGGCGTCCGCCGGGCCAAGGAGCTGTCGACGACGGGGAACTTCCTCGACGCCGAGACCGCCCTCGCCTGGGGGCTGGTCAACCACGTGGTCCCCCACGACGAGCTGCTGCCGTTCGCCCGGAAGCTGGCGGCCGACATCGCCGGCGTCGACGGGCGGGCGGTGCGCCGCATGCTGGCCACCTACGACGAGGGCGGGCTGCGGGACGGGGCCGGGGCGTGGGCGCTGGAGGCCGAGGTGTCCCTGGCCTGGCAGGGAAGCGGCTTCGACCCCGCCTCGATCGAGGCCAACCGCCAGGCCGTCGTGGCCCGCGGCCGCACGCAGCTTCAGTGATCGCCGCGACCTGCCGATAGAGGGGCATACGTCACCTCGAGGGAGGTGGAGGACCCGTGCCCAACATCGACGTCTGCGAACACTGGAGCGGCTACCGGATCCCCACCGATGCCGCGATCTGCCCCGGCTGCGGCCGGCGGCACCCCGTGCACTCCCCCCGGCCCGCCGCGGCCGTCGAGGCGGTCCTGCGCGCCA
>DATFFY010000144.1:0-7242 GCA_035249805.1 Acidimicrobiales bacterium
AGGAGCCGCTCGGCGCCGGCCCGCTCAGCCCCGTGCTCCAGCGCAGGTCGGACGCCCTTCGGCTCGACCGGATGGAGATCGACCTCGCCGGCTTGAAGGCCGGTGCCCGGGCCGTCGGCGGCTCGATCAACGACGGCCTCATGGCCGCGTTCTCGCTCGGCCTGCGCCGGTGGCACCGCGACCACGGCTACGAGGTCCCCGCACTTCGCACCGCGATGGCGGTCAACCGCCGGCCCGAGGGCACGACCTGGGAGGGCAACGACGTGCTCGCCGTCGTCCTGCACCTGCCGCTCGACGACGACGACCCCGCCAGTCTGGTGAAGCGCTGCCGCGAGGTGTCGCTCGAACAGCGGGAGGACGAGGACGCGCTCTGGCTCCTCGACCGCGTGCGGGCCGCGGGCAACCGCCTGCCGTTCAAGGTGAGCGTGGCCATCTCCCGCAGCAGCCTCCGGGGCCTCGACCTCGGGCTCTCGAACGTGGTCGGGATCCCGAAGCGGAAGTGGACGGGCCACCGCGAGATCCTCAGCTCCACCGGGTTCCCGGTCGGCACCCTGAGCGGCGTCTGCGTGGTGATGTCGAGCCGGGGTGCGGTCGCCGACCTCGGCATCACGAGCTGCCCCGTCGCGGTCCCCGACCCCGACCACCTCGTGCGCCGCCTCGAGGAGGGCTTCGCCGAGGTCGGCGCCCTCGCCCCGTAGCCCGGCCTTCTAGGGTGCGGCCGTGGCGCCGCCGGAGTCGATCTCGGTCCTCAGCTGGAACCTGTGGTGGCGGTTCGGGCCGTGGGAGGCGCGGCTGCCGGCGATCGTCGAGACGGTGCGACGCCTCGATCCGGACATCGCCGCCTTCCAGGAGGTCTGGCGGGCTGATGGCACCTCGAGCGCCGAGGTCATCGCCGACGCCCTCGGCTTCCACGCCGCCGTCCATCACCGCATGGAGCTGGACGGCGTCGGGTGGGGCAACGCGGTCATCTCGCGCTGGCCGATCACCCACACCGACATGGAGCCGCTGCCCAAGGCCCGGAAGGGCGGGGACGAGCAGCGCCTCGTCGTGCTCGCCGTCGTCGACGCGCCGAAGGACCCGGTGCAGGTGTACAGCACGCACCTCAACTGGCGGCACGACCACAGCGCCGTGCGCCAGGACCAGGTGCGGGCGCTGTGCCGGTTCATCGCCGCGCAGCGCCCCCGCGACTACCCGCCGATCCTGTGCGGCGACTTCAACGCCGAGCCCCACAGCGACGAGATCCGCATGCTGACCGGCCAGGCCGCCGTCCCCGAGCCCGACCTCGTGTTCCGCGACGCATGGACCGCGCCCGGCGTCGAGGGCCCCGGCTACACCTGGGCCGACGTCAACCCGTACGCCAGGGTCGAGCACGAGCAGCAGCGCCGCATCGACTTCGTCTTCACCGGCTGGCGCCGCAACGACGGCCGCGGCGCCCCCCTGTCCTGCCGTGTCGTCGGCGACGAGCCCGTCGATGGCATCTGGCCCAGCGACCACTTCGGCGTCCTGGCGACGTTGCAGGCGTAGGTCAGTCCCGCGCCACCCGCTGCAACAGCGCTCGGTGTTGTTCCAACGGGCCGACGTCGAGGTCGAGGATCTTGGCTTGGTCGTCCCAGCGGCGGAGCTGGACGGCGGACTCCCAGCCGGGTTGTCGCTCGAACGCTGTCGCCTCCGTCGTCGTCATGGGGCCGCCTTGCTTGGCGAGGCTGATCGTGGAACCCGTGGACAGGGCGGCGGCATAGTCGGCGTCCACCGCACAGAGGTAGCGCTTGGCGCGGACGTGCAGCGCGATGGGCTCGGTGACATCGCGGCCGAACAAGCCCGATAGGAACCGAGCACCGCGCGCCTCGTGGCGCTCGTCCTGGTCGCTGCGGAAGCGGCCGCCGGCCAGCTCGAGGAGGTGGCCGACGTCGTGGAGCAGCGACGCGACGACGAGCGCGTCGGCGGCGCCGGCCTCGCGGGCCAGCGCTGCGCACTGGAGCGCGTGCTCGAGCTGGGTGACCTCCTCGTCGTAGCGCTCGAGGCCCCAGCGCTCGTACAGCGCCAGGACCTCGTCCACCGAGCCCGCGACCTCGGTCACGTGACCGGCCGTCCCTGGAAGTCGCCGATGAGCGAGACGGGCACGCGGTCGTCAGGGGAGGCGGCGGCCAGCTCCGCCGCCTTCTGCTCGTAGTACGCGGCTCGCAGGTCGCCCTCGGCCAGCGCGTTGTACGTCGGGTACAGCGCCCGCCGCGGGAGCGGACCGGGGTTGGGGCCGCTGCGGTGGGGCGTGCGGGAGTGGAACCAGAGGGTCTCCCCCGCCTGGACCTCCACCGGCGCCCAGGCGAGCGTGGCGACGACGTCGGCCCGGATGCACCCGGCGTCGTCGGTGGGCAGCACCTCGTGGTGCATCCCGGACACGACCTCGAGGCAGCCGTTGCCGACGAGCGCGTCGTCCACGGCGACCATGCAGCTCACGTGGCGCTCGACGAAGCGGTACGCGGGCGCGTCCTGGTGCGGCGCGTAGCCGGCGCCGCCCGGGAGCTTGTAGTTGATCTTCTCCTTGTAGAGCACGGCCGGCTCGCCGAGCAGCGCCGACGCCGCGTCGAGCATCGGGCCGGTCGTCAGGAGCCCCCGCAGCCCCGGGTGGAACGGCACGAAGTTCTCGGAGCGGCACAGCTTCGGGCCGTGGTCGGTGAGCTCGCGGTGGTGGAGCCACGGCCCGTCGTCGTCGGGCCAGGCGGCGACCTCGTCCACCCACGCCCGCACGTCCCCGACCCGGTCATGGCTCCGGGTGAGCACCCACCCGTGCGTGGCGAAGTGGTCGACGTCGACGTCGGCGGGCACGCCTCGAACGCTACCGGGACGCCGCGAGGCGATGAGTTCCGGCCGCCACCGCGTGAGGCGATGCGTTCCACATGTGGAACCTATTGCCTCGCCCGCGGCCGGACGGAACCTATCGCCTCGCGTCAGCTGAAGCCGGAGAGGACCGGGACGGCCTCGATCGTGCGCTCGAAGCCCTTGAGGTGGACGAAGATCGGCTCGCCCAGCTCGACCGCGCCCTCCAGGGCGACGCCGGCCCGGGGGTCGAGGAGGATCCCACCCGAGGGCGCCTCCGCGCAGAGGCGGGAGGCCAGGTTCACGACCGGCCCGAGCGCGGTGTAGTCGCGGCGGCCCTCGAAGCCGATCATGCCGATGTTGGCGTAGCCCAGCGCGATCCCGATGCCGAAGCCGATCTCGTGGCCCACCCGCCGCCACCGCGCCAGCAGCGCGTCGACCCCGCTGTGCAGGGCGAGCGCGAAGTCGAGCGCCTTGCGAGCGGGGTCGTCGACCGGGATGGGGTCGTTGAAGAAGGCCATGAGCCCGTCGCCGGTGAACGCGCCGACGGTGGCCCCGTGGTGCGACGCGTGGTCCCCGAGCACGGCGAAGTACCCGTCGAGCAGCTCGTGCACGTCCTCGGGCTGGGAGGCGGTGGTGAACGCGGTGAAGCCGCGGAGGTCGCAGAACAGCACCGAGATCTCCGCCCGGTGGGGCTCGAGCAGGGTCTCGTCGCCCGAGAGCACCGCGTCGACGAGCGTCGCGGGGAGGAAGCGCTGGAGCTCGCTGAGCCGGTCGAGGTCGGCCACCTGCTCGGCCACCCGCGCCTCGAGCGTGTGGGCCAGCTCGGCCAGCTCGGCCCGGGCGTGCTCGACCTCCCGGATGGCCTCGTGCTCGGCCAGGGCCATCGTGCGGTTCTTCCGGACCAGCCAGTCGACCACCAGGGCGACGAGGACGGCCCCGCCCATGGTCCCAAGCCAGCTGGTGACCGGCGACGGCGAGTCGAAGTCGGCCAGGAGGATGCCGTAGGCGAGGCCGAGGGTGAGGAGGTGGTAGCGGGCGACCCGCAGGTCGATGGCCACGGAGAGGATGATCGTGATGATCACGATGCTGAGGACGACGGCGCCCTCGTACTCCGGGCCGACGGTGAGCCCGATCGCCAGCACCACGATGCTCGAGATCGGGGGCATCAGGTGGAACAGCGCCACGTGCACGCGGTGGAAGGCCACCCACATCGGCCCGATGCAGGTCAGACCGACGAGGGTGGCGATCAGCGCGGGGCCGAGGTTGAGGCCGGGGACGTCGGTCCCGGTCGCCCAGATGGAGAGCAGGAGGACGAAGCCGAGCAGCAGGTAGCCGCCGGTCATCGCCATGGCGAAGCGGGCCAGCGCCTCGCGGTTCTGGCGGGACGACGGGCGCGCGTAGCCGTCGATGCTCCGGATGCCCCAGTCGTCACCGAACATCCTCTGCCGGAACCGCCCCACAGCCATCTCCCTGTGCGCCCGCCCGAGTCTGCCGCACGGGTCGCAGCCGGGCGAGGCAATGTGACCCGGGGCACCAGCGGTGGCGTCTTGACCGTCCGGTCAGGTTCTGAATTACGGTCGCGCCGTGGATCGCGACATGGTCATCGTGGGGGCCGGGTTCGCCGGGATGTACATGCTGCACCGGGCCCGCCGACAGGGCCTGTCCGCCCAGGTGTTCGAGGCCGGCAGCGGCGTCGGGGGCACGTGGTACTGGAACCGCTACCCGGGGGCGCGCTGCGACATCGAGAGCATGGAGTACTCGTACGGCTTCGACGACGAGCTCCAGCAGGAGTGGGAGTGGACGGAGCGCTACGCGCCGCAGCCCGAGATCCTGCGCTACGCCGAGCACGTCGCCGACCGCTACGACCTGCGCCGCGACATCACGTTCGACACCCGGGTCACGAGCGCCACCTACGACGAGGGCACCGCGACGTGGCGCGTGCAGACCGACCAGGGCCACGACCTGACCGCACAGTTCGTCGTGATGGCGACTGGCTGCCTGTCCGCCGCCAACCTGCCCGACATCCCCGGCCGGGACGAGTTCGCGGGCCCGACCTACCACACCGGCCTGTGGCCCCACGAGGGCGTCGACTTCACGGGCCAGCGGGTGGGGATCATCGGCACCGGCTCGTCCGCCCTCCAGTCGATCCCGATCATCGCGGAGCAGGCCGGGCACCTCACGGTGTTCCAGCGCACCGCCACGTACTCGGTGCCGGCCTGGAACGGGCCCCTCGACCCCGACGACGTGGCCAAGGTGAAGGCCAACTACCGCGAGTTCCGCGAGGCGAACAAGCAGATGGCCAGCGCCTTCGGCGCGTGGCTCGACCCCCCGACCAAGGGGACGTTGGAGGCCACGCCCGAGGAGCGGCAGGCCCGCTTCGAGGAGCGCTGGGCCCACGGCGGGCTCCCGTTCCTCGCCGCCTTCACCGACATCCTCCTCGACCCCGAGGCCAACGAGCTGGCCGCCGAGTTCGTGCGGGACCGGATCCGCCGCGTCGTCAAGGACCCGGAGGTGGCCGAGCGCCTCATCCCCGACCAGGTGATCGGGTGCAAGCGGCTCTGCGTCGACACCGGGTACTACGAGACCTTCAACCGCGAGAACGTCCGGCTCGTCGACCTGCGGGAGACCCCGATCGAGCGGATCACCCCGGCGGGCGTGCAGACGTCGGCCGAGCTGCACGAGCTCGACAGCCTCATCTTCGCCACCGGGTTCGACGCGATGACCGGCGCCATCCTGCGGGTCGACATCCGCGGCAAGGGCGGCCAGCCCCTCAAGGAGGCGTGGGCGGCCGGCCCCCGCACGTACCTCGGGCTCGGCGTGCGCGGCTTCCCGAACCTGTTCACGATCACCGGTCCGGGCTCGCCGTCGGTGCTCACCAACATGATGGTGTCGATCCAGCAGCACGTGGAGTGGATCGCCGACTGCATCGCGTACGTGCGCGAGCACGGGCACGGGTCGATCGAGGTGGAGGAGCAGGCCCAGGAGAACTGGGTCGAGTACGTGAACACGATCGCCGGCTTCACCCTCTTCCCCACCTGCAACTCGTGGTACCTGGGTGCCAACGTCCCGGGCAAGACCCGCGTCTTCATGCCCCTCCCCGGCTTCGCGACCTACGCGGAGCAGTGCGACTACATCGCCGAGGCCGGGTACCCGGGCTTCGCACTCGCGTGATCCGGCCGGTGCGGCCGGCCGACCACGACGCGCTCTACGACATCTGCCTGCGCACCGGCGACGCGGGCGGCGACGCCACCCCGGTCTTCGAGGACCGGCGGCTGCTCGGGGACATCTTCGTCGTGCCCTACGCCGTCCTGGAGCCGGAGCACGCCTTCGTGCTCGACGACGGCACGGGCGACGCGGTGGGATACGCGGTCGGCGCGCTCGACACGCACGCCTTCGAGGACCGCCTCGAGGCGGAGTGGTGGCCGGCGGCGCGCGCCCGCCACGCGGACCCGGCGGGCGTCGACACGATCGAGGGCCTGTTCCTCGGCTACCTGCACGGGCCGCCCCGGGCCGCGGCCGACCTGGTCGCCGCCTACCCGTCGCACCTCCACATCGACCTGCTCCCGGCCGCGCAGGGCCAGGGGTGGGGGCGGCGCCTCATGGAGACGCTCTTCGCGGCGCTGCGGGCCGACGGCTCCACCGGCGTGCACCTCGGCGTGAGCGAGGCCAACGGGCGGGCCATCGCCTTCTACACCCACCTCGGCATGACCGAGCTCGGGAGCGACGGCATCACCCGCCGCTTCGGGCTCGCCCTCTAGGACACCAGGACGGCTCGACAGCAGGCCGGAGCCGGGCGGCTGCGCCGACCCGTGCGCAGGCACTTGTGGAGGCGAGCCCAGCGCCGAAGGCGCCCGCGGCCGGAGCAAGCATCCACTCAGCTCTCGTCGAGCGCGCTCGGGTCCGCCGGCACGTCGACGGCGAGCTCCTTGAGCGCGAAGAGCGGCACGATCTCGAGGGCCCGCTCGTGGGTGGATGCGAGCACCACCGGGGCGGCCACCCCGGCGTCGTAGGCCCGCATCCAGTTGATGGCGGTGACGCACCACCGATCCCCCGGCACCAGACCGGGGAAGCGGTACTCCGGCACCGGCGTGCTGAGGTCGTTGCCGATGCTCCGCTGGTGCTCGAGGAACTCCGCCGTCACCACCGCGCAGATGGTGTGGCTGCCGAGGTCCTCGGGCCCGGTGCTGCAGCACCCGTCGCGGAAGAAGCCGGTGAGCGGGTCGGTGCCGCACGGCTCCAGGGCGCCGCCCAGGACGTTGCGCTCGTCGGTGCGCTCGGACATGGGCAGCAGCATGGCACGCACCTAGCCTGCTGCCGTGACCGACGGGGAGCGACCGGCGCGACGGCTGCGGCGCGAGCCGCCCGCGTTCCGCCGCGTGGAGGTCCGGCGCTGGGAGGATCGGTCGCCGCGGCTGCGGCGGCTGA
>DATFFY010000145.1:0-2223 GCA_035249805.1 Acidimicrobiales bacterium
GGGCATGATCGTGTTCGACACCGAGGAGAACGCCACCTCGGGTCAGGAGGCGATCCGCGCGTCACGCCCCGCCGATGCGCCGCCGATCACGGACGCCGGCATCTACGAGGTCATGGGCCAGGCCTGAGCCAGGAGATCGGCCACCTCGTCGGCGTGGGAGACGCCGGGGGAGTGGTCCCAGGGGCGCTCGACGACGGTCGTCGCGTGCTCCGACCACGCGCGCTGGGCCGCCACCTGGATGGCTCGGTCCTCGGTGCAGACGACGTACGTGCTCGGCACCTCGGACCACGCCACCCGATCCAGGTGGACGTCGGGGTCGAGTCCGAAGGACATCGGACTCCCGTTGCGGCGCCACACGTCCTTGTCCTCCTCCGAGGCCTGCGAGAAGGCGCAGGCCGCCCCCACCTCGGGATCGATCGCCACGCGACCGTCGTCGAGCAGCCGGGCCCCTGCCGTGAACTCGGGGGTTCGGGACGCCGCCGTCGTCTGCTGGAAGCGCTCTCCGGCGGCGGGCATCATCGCGGCGACGTACACGAGGTGCCGCACGTTCTCGCACCCCACGGCGGCGCCGGTGATGACCGTCCCGCCATAGGACTTCCCGACGGCGATCACCGGCCCGTCGATCCCGTCGATCAGCTCCCGCACGTAGCGGATGTCGTCCAGCGGTCCGACCGAGGCGTCCGGAGTGCGACAGCTGGGCAGGTCGGCCCCGACCCAGTGGAGCCCTCGCTCCTCGAGGGCCGGCGTGAGCTTCCAGTAGGCCCAGTCGCCGCACCAGGCCCCGTGCACGAGGAGGATCGTCGGGCCGACCACGGGGGCACTCTTGCACGACGGGCGGGGTGGGGCACGCGGTGCGGGTCTAGTTCCAGGTGAAGTCGCGGCTGATCATCGGCCCGCCGTAGGGCTGGTCGTAGCTGATGTCCTGCGGCGGGGGGAGCGGTCGTGCTCCTTCAACCTTGGCCCGGAGGAGCCGGTGAGGAGCTTCGCCTTCCACGTCCGCGGGTCGAACGAGAGGAGGTCGACCGGATCGTGGCTGACGTTCTGTCCCTCCTCGAGATCCGCGCACTCGATCCTCGAGGCGAGTCGCTGATCGTCGGACCCGACACACTGCTACGACGCAACTAGCCGCCGTTCGGGATCTGGTGACGTCGGCCGACGCACCCATGCGCTGGTCCTGCCTCCAGCGTGCCCGAGCCGTTCCTACTCCCGTAGTCGCTCGTCGACGTCCTGGACGACCAAGACCAGCAGTTCGGATGCGGTGAGCGACTGCCCACCTCCCCAGATTCCAGTCCCGATGCTGCATCCTTCAGCGCCGGTGTCGTCTTCCATGATGACGTCGACGACGTCGCAGGCATCCGTCTCGGCGGCTCCGGAGCCGGATGATCGCTGAGCGGCCAGGTACGGCACGACCGTGGCCAGTACCTGGGTCAGGAATGCGGGAACACTCGCTGCCTTGCCCTCTGGTCTGTAGACAGCTGTCTCGATCCCGCCCCGGTGGTTGATCCAGAGCTTGTAGGCGATCGCACGGCCCTCGCTGTCGTGCCGGTCGGGACGCACCCCCTGGTCAGGTGCACTGTCGGGGAACGCGGTGGCTGGGGACCAACGGGTCACCGACGCTGTCACTCGAGAACAGCCCTGAGCTGGCGCAGATGCTCCGCCACGATCGCCGCTTCCTCGAGCTGTGCCACCACGATCGGGCCGTCGACCAGGCGCACGTTCTCGATCTCGACCCGGGTGTCCGGGGCCGGCTCCGGCGGTGCGTCACCCCTGTCGAGCCATCGCATCACCCGCTCTCGCAAGCCCATCGGTCCATCTTGCCTGCCGGGAGTCGAGGTCTCCGTCGTGAAGCTCGGGTCGTGGCCATCCTGCGCCTCGCCGACGGCCAGGTCGTCGAACGATGGAGCATCATCCGGGCCATGCTCACCCAGATGCAGCAGCTCGGGTTGCTCGGGTAGCCGCTCGTCATGGCCGACGCTCGTCTGATCCTCATCTGCGGCCTGCCGGGCTCGGGCAAGACCACGCTGGCGAAGCGGCTGGCCACGGAGGCGGGGGCGGTGCGCCTCTGCCCCGACGAGTGGAAGCACGATCTGGGCATCGACTACTACGACGAGCAACGGCGCGTGCTCTTGGAGGATCGCCTCCGGCGGCTCGGCCGAGAGCTGCTCACGTTGGGCCAGAGCGTCGTCATGGAGAACGGCTTCTGGGCGCGCGAGGAACGGGATG
>DATFFY010000146.1:0-3676 GCA_035249805.1 Acidimicrobiales bacterium
AACGACGTCGGCACCTAGACCCACCTTCGCAACCAGCGGGCGAAGTGCAACGGCGAGCCCGATGGCGGTGGGCCCGGCAGGGATCGAACCTGCGACCGAGGGATTATGAGTCCCCTGCTCTGACCACTGAGCTACGAGCCCGGCCGGAGGGTACTGGCTACTTCCAGACCCGCACGTAGTCGACGTTGGTGGTGGCGGGCAGCGGCGTGAGGGACGGGTCGAAGGCGTTCTTGCCGATCCCCAGCGCCTGGGTGAGCGCGATCATGAACGGCTGGTCGAACGGCTGCGGCTTGAGCAAGGGCAGCGCCGGGTTCCAGTTGGTGCTCGTGCACACCTTGCCGTTGTAGATGATCGTGATCGTCTTGGTGGTCCACTCGACGACGTAGGTGTTCCAGTCGGAGACGTCGGCGATCATGCAGTAGTTGTTCGTGACCTTGCTGTCACCGGCCATCGGCACGTAGTGGATGTAGGGGATCACCCGGTCGGGGTGGACGCTGTAGGCCTCGGCGATGTCGATCTCGCCGGAGTACGGCCAGGGCCCGTACTTCGTGGGCTTGTCGGGCCAGAGCCAGATCGCGGACTGCAGGCCCTGGACCTTGGCCCCGGGGAACTGGGCGCGGACCTCGAAGCGCCCGTACGCCTGGCTCCAGCGCATGAAGGTGGACACGGACCCCGCCGTGTACCGCGTGGTGAACGCCCCCTTCGGATCGGGGCACACGAACGGCTCCGCCTCCTGGCGCGCGGTCAGGTGCAGCGCGCCATCGCTCACCGACACGTTCCCCGGCGCGTCCACGTAGCACGCGCCGCCCGGGGCGAAGCTGCTCTGCGCGGTCTGCTGGGCGATCCATGTCGTGCCGTCGAGCGTGTCGCCGTCGAAGTCCTCCACGAAGGTGCACGCCCAGTAGCTGCCGTCCGCCTTCTTGATCTGAGGACCGCACGGCCCGGCCGGCAGCGTGGTGGTGGGCGCCGCGGTGGTGGTCGTCGTGGTGGTCGTCGTCGTGGCCTTGGTGGTGGTGGGCCACCACCACCACGGCCAGGACGCCGCGCCCGCGGTCGGTGCTGCCAGTGCCACCACCGAGCAGATCCCCGCCAAGGCCAGGCCGAGGAACGCTCGCCGTCGTGCTGCCGCCGATCGCCCGTTTCCGTTCATGGCCGAAGCCTCTTCCGTCCGGTGGACGCCGCCCGTCCAGGGTGCGACGAAGGGGTGACGAAGGTTACTACGGCGTCGAAAAGTGTGCTCAAGCGGCCGCGACGAGGCGGCGGCGCTGCAAGAGGTCGTGGAGGACGACGTCGTCGAGGGCGCCCCACGGGTCGTCGTGGTCGAAGCCCAGGTCGTCGCTCTCACAGGCCAGGCAGGTGACGATGCCGTGGTCGTCGACGTGGACGGTCGTGCCGAAGGGGAGGAGATCGGTGCAGCCGGCGCACAGCTCGGCGTGCTCGAGACGCAGGGTCGTGGCAGGCATGGGCTGAAGGTACGCCTGCGCCCGCCTTCGCTGAATGGGCCGAACGGACCAAATGTCCAGATCCCCTACGATCGCCGCCATGCTGATCCCGTCGGCGATGTTCGCCAACGCCGCCGGTGCCGAGAACGGCCTCCTGGTCCTCCAGGGCGGCGGCTGGGAGTGGTTCAACCTCCGCAGCTTCCCCGGCACCGTGCACGGCGTGGTCGCCGGGCTCATCGAGCTCGAGCCGGGGCATCAGCCCACGCAGATCGAGGCCTCGGTCACCGGCCCGGGCGTGGACGGCCTGGTCTTCGGGAGCCAGCTCATCGAGGACCCGACCGAGGGCAACACCGGCTGCCGGATGCCGCTCATCGTGCCGCTGACGTTCGTGGCCCGCGAGCCCGGCATGTACGCCGTGAACATCACCGACGCCGAGGGCCCGCTGACCAGCCTCGAGCTCGAGGTCCGCCTCCTCGTCCCCCCGGTCGACGCCCCGCCCGAGCTCAACTAGCCGGCGAGACGCGACGACGGCGCCGCCTCAGGCGACGCCGTCAGGCTCCGGGGCTGGGTCTCGAACCCAGAACCTTGGCATTAACAGTGCCCTGCTCCACCAATTGAGCTACCCCGGAAGGCAGACGGACGACGATAGCAAAGCGTCCACGAGCCCCATCACGCGGCGATGGAGCCGCATCGACGTCACGCACACCGATGGACAACCCATCGGGTGCTTGCTCCGACGGATCGACGGATCAGGCACTGCTCGGTACGGCCGCCGGAATCGCTCGAGGCCAATGCCTGTCAGCTCAGACCAGAAGCGATTGGCCGCTTCGAGATCCAGGCCCTCGTGCAGGTAGAGGCGCAGCCGGAAGTCGTCGAGCTGGACGCCGAAGCAACGCCGCATCCACTCGACGAACAGGACGATCATCCGCGGGTCGGAGTTGGCGAACCGCACCTCACCCGGTGTCTTGGATCCTTCCCCCGCGTACAGCGCAGTGCCGACGAGGAGCAGCTCACGATCCGACAGCTGACCAATGGCCGTGATCCCTGCGGTCCGCATCTCCTCGATCTCGGCGGCCTTCCGCAGCTGGAGCTTGTTGGGGCCGCGGGCACGGGCGCCCTCGTTGCCTCGCAGGTGGCGCTCGCGACGCCTCGCGGCGAGCGCGGGGGCGTCGATGGCGACGTCGCGGCACCACAGGGACGCACTCGACTTGGACACGCCGAGCTCCTCGCAGATCTCACCGAGGGTCCAGCCCTGGGCCCGGAGGTCGCGGGCGCGGTTCTGCTCCTGCACCTTGCCCCGGTAGCCCATCGACCCACTCTGCCGAGCGGGTGTGACAGGCCTACTCGCCGTCGAGGTAGTCGCGGAGCTTCTGGCTGCGGTGGGGGTGGCGGAGCTTGGCGAGGGTCTTCGACTCGATCTGGCGGATGCGCTCGCGGGTCACGCCGAACTCCTTGCCCACCTCCTCGAGGGTGCGGGCCTGACCGTCGTCGAGGCCGAAGCGGAGACGGACGACGGCCTTCTCGCGGTCGTTGAGCTCGTCGAGGGCGTCGATCACGGCCCGGTTGAGCATGCGCCGGGCGGCCGCGTCGGCGGGCGCCTCGGCGGCCTGGTCCTCGATGAAGTCGGCGAGGTTCGAGTCGTCCTCCTCCCCCACGGGCGCGTCGAGCGACAGCAGGTCCAGGCTGATGCGCTGGATCTCCCGCACGCGGTCCTCGCTGAGGCCGACGCGCTCGGCCAGCTCCTCGATCGACGGCTCGCGCTCGAGCTCCTGCATCATCTGGCGCTGGATCCGGTGGACCTTGTTGATCGACTCGACCATGTGGACCGGGATGCGGATCGTGCGGGCCTGGTCGGCGATGGCACGGGTGATGGCCTGGCGGATCCACCACGTGGCGTAGGTCGAGAACTTGAAGCCCTTCGTGTAGTCGAACTTCTCGACGGCCCGCATCAGGCCGAGGTTCCCCTCCTGGATCAGGTCGAGGAAGTGCATCCCCCGCCCGACGTAGCGCTTCGCGATCGACACGACGAGGCGGAGGTTGGCCTCGATGAGCACCTCGCGGGCGTCCTCGCCGCGACGGACGGTGCGTTGGAGCTGCCGTCGCTCGGCGAAGTCGAGGGACGCGAGCTCGCCGGTCGCCGCGAGGTCCGCGAGCTTCTGGGCGGCGAAGCCGCCTCCCTCGATGCGCCGGGAGAACTCGACCTCCTCGGGCCCGGTGAGGAGCGGCACCCGTCC
>DATFFY010000147.1:0-4389 GCA_035249805.1 Acidimicrobiales bacterium
GATGCGGACGAACTCGGGGTTGGCGCAGAACCAGTCGAAGGCCGTGTCGAGGACGAACTCCATCTTCTCCCACGGCTCCTGCCCCTCCTTGTCGCCGGCGGTCTCGATCCGCACGATCCAGTCGGACAGGGAGGTCTCGAACACCTCGCGGTAGATCGCCTCCTTGGAGGGGAAGTGGTGGAGGAGGCTCGGCTTCCGGATGCCGACCCCGGCCGCGATGTCGTTCAGCGACGTGCCCTCGAACCCCTGCTCCGCGAAGCAGCGCCGCGCTTCGACGAGGATGGCCTCCTTGGTCGAGGTCGACACCTCCGGAGTGGCCATCGGTACGCAGGGTACTGGTCATCCCGGTGTTCACAGGGCCTCCTATAGGGTGGGCCGCTGATGGGGACGCCGGAGCTTGAGCAGCGGGCCATCGACGTCATCCGAGGCCTGGCCATGGACGCGCCCCACCGGGCCCGGTCCGGGCACCAGGGCACCGCGATGGCGCTGGCACCGCTGGCCCACGTCCTGTGGACGCGGATCCTCCGGTACGACGCCGCCGATCCGGCGTGGCCCGACCGCGACCGGTTCGTCCTGTCGGCCGGCCACGCGTCGATCCTCCTGTACTCGATGCTCCACCTCACCGGGTACGGGCTCACGCTCCGCGACCTCGAGGACTTCCGGCAGTGGGGGAGCCGCACCCCGGGACATCCGGAGCACGGCCACACCGTGGGCGTGGAGGTCACCACCGGGCCGCTCGGGCAGGGCCTCGCCAACGCGGTGGGCATGGCGATCGCCGAGCGCAACCTCCGCGCCCGGCTCGGCGCGGAGATCGTCGACCACCACGTGTACTGCATCGCCGGCGACGGCGACCTCTCCGAGGGCCTCTCCCACGAGGCCGGGTCCCTGGCCGGCCACCTCGGCCTGGGGCGGCTGGTGTGCGTCTACGACGACAACCACATCTCGATCGACGGTCCCACCGAGCTGGCGCTGAGCGACGACGCCGCCGGCCGCTTCCGGTCCTACGGCTGGCACGTCGAGGAGCTCGGCGAGGCCGCGGAGGACCTCGAGGCGCTGGAGGGGGCCCTCCGGACCGCTGCCGCGGTCGAGGACCGGCCCTCGCTGCTCATCGTCCGCAGCCACATCGCCTACCCCTCCCCCACCAAGACCGACGACCACGAGGCCCACGGGTACGCGCTGAAGGACGACGACATCCGCGCCGCCAAGGAGGTCATGGGCCTCCCGCCGGACGAGGCCTTCTACGTCCCGGACGACGTCCTCGAGCTGTACCGGAGCGCGGGCAGCCGCGGCGCCGAGGTCCGCGAGGCCTGGGCCGAGCGCCGCGCCGCCTATGCGGGTGACAAGGCCCTCCTCGACGCCTGCCTCGACGCCCGGCCGCTCCCGGGCTGGACCGAGGCCCTGCCCTCGTGGTCCCCCGGCGAGTCCGTCGCCACCCGCAAGGCCAGCGGTGCGTGCCTCCAGGCCCTGGCCGACCACGTGCCCGCCCTCCTGGCCGGCGGCGCCGACCTCACGTCGAACACGGGCACCGTGCTGAAGGACCACGGTGTCCAGTCGCGCCAGGACCCGGCCGGGCGCCAGATCTACTTCGGCATCCGCGAGCACGCGATGGCGTCGTCCATGACGGGCATGGCCCTGCACGGCGGCGCGCTGCCGGTCGGCGGCACGTTCCTCGTGTTCAGCGACTACTGCCGACCGGCGATCCGGCTCGCTGCGCTGTCCGGGGCCAGGGTCATCTACTCCTTCACCCACGACTCGGTGGGCGTGGGCGAGGACGGGCCCACCCACCAGCCCGTCGAGCACGCCGCGGCGCTGCGGGCCATCCCGGGTCTGTGCGTCCTGCGGCCGGCCGACGCGAACGAGACGGCCGCCGCGTGGCGCATCGCCGTGGAGCGCGAGGGTCCCACCGCGCTGCTGCTCACCCGCCAGGACGTGCCGGTGCTCGAGGGGACGGCAGGCGCGCCCGTGGAGCTCGGCGGCTACGTGCTGGTCGCGGTCGACGACCCCGACCTCGTGCTGGTGGGCACGGGCAGCGAGGTGTCGGTGTGCGTCGAGGCCGCTCGGCTCCTCACGGAGGAGGGCATCGCGACCCAGGTCAGCTCGCTGCCCAGCTGGGACCTGTTCGCGGCCCAGGGCGAGGCCCACCAGGACGCGGTGCTGCCGCCCGACGTGCCGACGCTCGCCGTCGAGGCCGGCTCGACGTTCGGGTGGGACCGATGGGCCGACGACTGCGTCGGCATCGACCGCTTCGGCGCCTCCGCGCCGGGCGAGCAGGTGCTGGCCGAGCTCGGCTTCACGCCGGACAACGTGGCGGAGCGGGCCCGTCGCCTCCTCGAGGACCTGGAGGACAGCTGATGGCCGACGACCGCCTGCTCGAGCTCCACGGGCTCGGCCAGAGCCCCTGGCTCGACAACCTGCGCCGCGGCTGGCTGACGAGCGGAGAGCTCGCCCGCTGGGTGGACCGCGGGATCCGGGGGCTCACCTCGAACCCGTCGATCTTCCAGAAGGCGATCAGCTCGGGCCGCGACTACGACGAGCAGTTCGGGCGCCTCGTCGGCGAGGGCGTCGACGTCGACGCGGCGTACTGGGACCTCGTCGTCGACGACATCCGCGGCGCCCTGGCGCTGCTCCGCCCGGTCTACGACGCCAGCGACGGCGTGGACGGGTACGTGTCCATCGAGGTGGCGCCCGACCTCGCCCGGGACAGCGCCGGGACCGAGTCCGCCGCCCGCGCGCTGCACGAGCGCATCGCGCAGCCGAACCTCTACGTGAAGATCCCCGGCACCGCAGAGGGGCTCGCCCCGATCCGCACGATGATCGCCGAGAAGCGGAGCATCAACGTCACCCTGATCTTCGGGCTCGACCGCTACGAGGAGGTCATGGAGGCGTACCTCTCCGGCCTCGAGGCGGCCGAGGGCGACCTCTCCCGCGTGGCCAGCGTGGCCAGCTTCTTCGTGTCCCGCGTCGACACCGAGGTCGACCGCCGCCTCGACGAGATCGGCACGGAGGAGGCGCTGGCCCTGAAGGGCAGGACCGCGGTCGCGCAGGCGCAGGTCGCGTACCAGCGCTTCCTCGCGACGTTCCGCGGACCCCGCTGGGATGCGCTCGTCGCCCGCGGTGCCCGTGTGCAGCGGCCGCTGTGGGCCTCCACCTCCACCAAGGACCCGGCGTACCCCGACACGCTCTACGTCGACACGCTGATCGGTCCCGACACCGTCAACACGATGCCCGAGAGCACGATCGACGCGTTCGTGGACCACGGCACCGTGGCCCGCACGGTGGACGCGGACCCGGCCGGCGCGCAGGGCGTGCTCGACCGCGTCTCCGCGGTGGGGGTCGACCTCGACGACGTCGCCCGCGTGCTGGAGGAGCAGGGCGTGGCGGCGTTCAGCAAGTCCTTCGACGAGCTGATCGGCGCGCTCGGGGCCAAGGCCGCCGAGCTGGGGGCGAGCGGGTAGACGTGCACGGCGACCTCGTCGTCGTCGACGACGTCCCGGGCGAGTTCGCCGAGCGGGTCATCGAGGCCTTCCACGCGCGGCCGAACGACGGCTTCTCCTTCGCCGTCTCGGGCGGCGAGACGGCGCGGAGCTGCTACGGGCGGCTGGCCGACGACGCCGGCACGCAGATCGACTGGTGGAAGGTCGACGTCTACTGGGGCGACGAGCGGTGCGTGGCCCACGACCACCCGGACTCGAACTACCACCTGGTGCGCGAGTCCCTGCTCGAGCAGGTCGGCGCGGTCAACGCCAACTACCCGATGTTCTGCGAGGAGGGTCCGGACCCGTACCAGCTGCGGATCGGCGAGCTCGGGAAGCTCGACGTCGTCCACCTCGGCCTCGGGCCAGACGGGCACGTGGCCTCGCTGTTCCCCGGCTCCGACGCGCTCGACGCGGATCCCGGCCGCCTGGTCGTGATGACCGAGGACCCGAGCGGGCGCAACCCGTACCCGCGCATGACGCTGACCTTCGCCGGCATCGCCCGCGCCCGGCTCGCGCTCGTGACCGTCTCTGGCGACGGGAAGCGCGAGGCGCTGTCCCGCGTGCGGGCCGGCGACGAGTCCTGCCCGGGCACCCACATCCGCGCCGACCAGGTCGTCTGGATCGCGGACCCCGCCGCCACGGGCTGAGCGACGGCTACCACACCCGGCGCAGCCCCCCGGGGGACGGCGGTCGCCTTGCTGGCGGCGAAGCCGACAGCGCCGACGAAGTCGGGGAGGCGAGCGACGGCTACCACACCAGGCGGTAGGTGCGGTGCACCGTCTCGGGCGGGGCGCCCGGATCGGGCGACCACGGCGCGACGACCCACGAGTAGCCGGCCCGTCCCGCGGTCGCGACGAGGGCGGGCACGGCCAGGGCGGGGTCGTCGTCGCAGCGCACGACGGTGCACCCGTCC
>DATFFY010000148.1:0-6818 GCA_035249805.1 Acidimicrobiales bacterium
TCGGCCACCAGCGCCAGGGCCAGGGACGTGGCCCCGCCCACCCCGGCGCCAGCCGTGACCGCCACCGTGCTCCCCCGCCGGAGCCCGCCCATGGGCAGCAGGGATCGGAGCGCCTCGGCCACGGGGAGCTGCCGCTCCCGGGCCAGCGCGACGGGGCGGATGCGCTCGTGCAGCAGCTCGAGGGCCGCCTCCGTCCCCATTGCCGCATGATCGAACACCTGTTCGATCCCGTCAAGTGGGGGGCCCGGGCAGCCGCCTAGCGTCGGGACCGGTGGAGCGGATCTCGATCATCGGGACGGCGGGGTCCGGGAAGACGACGCTGGCCCGACGGCTGGCGGAGCGGCTGGGGCTCCCGCACCTCGAGCTCGACGCGGTGTTCCACCAGCCCGGGTGGACCCCGCTGCCCGACCAGGAGTTCACCCGCACCGTGGCGGACTTCGTCGCCCAGGACCGCTGGGTGGTGTGCGGCAAGTACGCGCAGGTGCGGCCGATCGTGTTCGGGCGGGCCGACACGATCGTGTGCCTGGACCACGACCGGCTGCGCCAGACGCTGCGGGTCGCCGGGCGCACCGCCCGGCGGGCCGCCCGACGAGAGGTGCTCTGGAACGGCAACCGAGAGTCGTGGAAGGCGCTCTGGGTCTTCCAACCGGGAGAGGACTCGATCGTGCGCTGGGCCTGGGACGACATCCCGCGGGCCCGCGCCCTGTTCGACCAGGTCGACGCCGAGTGGGGCCCGCGCGGCGTCGACGTCGTCCGCCTCCGCGGCTGGCGGGCGATCGACCGCTGGCTGGATCAGGCGAGTCGATAGGTCCGGAACGCGTCCGCACGAGTGCCTGAGTCCGGTTTGTCGGACCTATCCACTCCCGCGCTGGTCAACCGGACGTATTCACTCGCCAGTCAGTCGAAGACGACGGTGCGGCGGCCGTAGACCAGGACGCGGTGGCTGCTGTGGGCCCGCACGGCCCGGGCTAGCACGGTCACCTCGAGATCGCGGCCCTTGCGGCGGAGGTCCTCGACGTCGTCGCGGTGGCTGACCCGCAGCACGTCCTGGTCGATGATCGGCCCGTCGTCGAGCTCCGCGGTGGCGTAGTGCGCGGTGACGCCGATGACCTTCACCCCTCGCTCGTGGGCCTGGTGGTACGGGCGGGCGCCCTGGAACGCGGGCAGGAACGAGTGGTGGATGTTGATGATGCGCTCGGCCCACGCCTCGCAGAACGTCGGCGACAGCACCTGCATGTAGCGGGCCAGGACGACGAGGTCGACGCCGTCGGCCTCGAGCCGGGCGTGGACGGCGGCCTCCTGCGCGGCCTTGTCGCCGTCCTCGATCGGGAGGTGGGCGTAGGGCACGCCGTACCACTCGGCGGCGCCGGCGTGGTCGGGGTGGTTGCTCACCACGACGGGCACGTCGATCGCGAGCTCGCCGGTGCGCCAGCGGTTCAGCAGGTCGTGGAGGCAGTGCGCCTCCTTGGAGGCGAGGATGGCGACGCGCGCCCGCTCGTCGGTGAAGCGGAGGCTCCACCGCATGCCGAACCGGTCGGCCACCGGCTGGAACGCGGGGCCGATGTCGGGGCGGGCCAGGTCCACGCCGTCGAGCTCGAACTCGACCCGCTGGAAGAACGCGCCGTCGGTGTGGTCCGTGTGCTGCTGCAGGTCGATCACGTTCCCGCCGTGCTCCGCGACGAACGTCGCCACAGCGGCGACGATGCCCGCCCGGTCCGGGCAGGACACGAGGAGGACGGCCGAGCCGGTCACGTGCGGCTGCGTCCCACCTTGACGACGGCGGGGTTGTAGCAGGCGCCCTTCATGCCGAGCATCTGGGCCGGCACGCAGAGGTTCGAGTACTGGCACAGGCCCGGCTCGTCGGTGCCCCCGAGGATGCGGCGGGGCAGGTCGGGCTCCGCGTAGAACGGCCGGCCGATGCCGACGAGGTCGGCCTGGCCGCCGTCGAGGATCTCGTCGACCTCGACCGCGTCGCGGATGCCGCCGACCGCGAGCACGGGGATCGACACGATCTCCTTCGCGGCGACGAAGCGGCTGCGGTTCCAGACCGGCCTGAACGGCGCGGTGGCCCCGCCGAACACGTACCCGGCGGTCAGCACGGCCCGCTCCACGCGGCCCGGCGCGGCCGTGCGGAACCGGGTCTTCATCGCGTTGTTCTTCCAGAGCGACGTGGGGATCCCGCCGCGCGAGAGGGTCGTGTCGGGGAACACGGAGACGTGCACGGGCGTGACCGAGTCGTACCCGAGCTCCTCGACCAGCCGGACGAGCTCGAGGCCCTCGGCCCAGGTGGTGTGGGCGGTGAACGGCGGGGCCTTCTCCCCCACCGGGATCTTCACGGTCACCGTGAAGTCGGCCCCGGCGCGTTCGGCGATCGCCTCCCGGATGAGGCGCAGGACCCTGGCCCGGTTCTCGACGGAGCCACCGAACTCGTCCGTGCGGCGGTTCCAGAAGGGCGACAGGAGCTGGTCGAGGAGCTTGGCGTTGCTCGACGCGAGCTGGAGCCCGTCGTAGCCCGCCTCCCGCGCCCACGCCGCGCACTCGCCGTACTGCGTCGCCATCGCCCGGATGTCGTCGCCCGTCATCACGTGGATCGGCGCCCGGCGGAACACCGGCCGCAGCGCGAGCGGCGGCTTCGACGCGGCGAGCAGCGGCTGCTGCCGTTGCGACGCGTAGGGCTCGTGCCACGCCTCCATCGCGAAGAGGCCGCCGAGGCCCACCTGGATCCAGATCGCCGCGCCCGCGGCGTGCACCGCGTCGACCATCGGGGCGAGGCGCAGCATCCGCTCCCGCGTGCTGACGATCGTCATGCCGGGTGAGGTGCGGCCCTCGTCGTAGAGGCAGGAGTTCCCCTGGATGATCAGCCCGACGCCGGCCTCGGCGTTGGCCACGAACTGCTTGGCGTAGGTCGCGGCCGCATCGTCGCCGTCGCCCGCGCCCTCGAGCACCGGCGCGCGGTACAGGCGGTTGCGGACCCGCGTCGTCCCGCCGATCTGCAGCGGCGTGAGCACGGTCCGCTCGGTCACGCCGATCGACGCTACTGGTAGGCCGCGGCCTGGATGTCGTAGAGCTCGGCGTACGTGCCGCCACGGGCCAGCAGGTCGGCGTGGCTCCCCACCTCGACCACCCGAGCGCCGTCGAGGACGACGATCAGGTCGGCCATGCGCACGGTGCTGAAGCGGTGCGACACGAGGACGGTGATGCGGCCCTCGTGGCCGGTGCGGCGGGCGCCGGCGGCGTAGCGCTCGAAGAGGGCGTGCTCGGTCTCCGCGTCGAGGGCGGCGGTGGGCTCGTCGAGCACGAGGAGCAGCGGTTCGTCGCGCATGAAGCCGCGGGCCAGCGCCACCTTCTGCCACTGGCCGAACGAGACCTCGACGCCGTCGGGCCAGGTCGGTCCGAGCTGGGTCTCGAGGCCGTGGGCCAGTCGCTCGACGACGTCGTCCGCGCCGGCCCGGCCGACGGCGGCGACGACGGCGGGCTCCTCGTCGTGGCGGGGCACGTCGCCGACGCCGACGCTGTGCCGGGCCCGCAGCTCGAACCGGAAGAAGTCCTGGTAGGCGCCGGCCAGGCGCTCCCGCCACGTCTCGGCCGGCATGCGGGCCAGCGGCGCCCCGTCGACGAGGATCCGGCCGCTCGTCGGCTCGTAGAGCTTCGACAGCAGCTTGACGAGCGTGGTCTTGCCGGCGCCGTTCTCCCCGACCACCGCCACGACCGCGCCGGCCGGGAGGTGGAGCGTCACGTCCTCGAGCACCAGCCGATCGGTGCCCGGGTAGGCGAACGACACGTGGTCGAGGGAGATGCCGTCGGTGAGCCGGTCCGGCACGGGCTCGTCGGCGTCCTCGACCAGTGCGGCGGCGTAGTCCTCGAGCCAGGCCAGCCGGCGGGCCCCCTCCATCCAGAAGCCGCGGAGGAAGCCGATCTCGCCGACGGTGGAGCCGACGTACGCGGCCAGCCGGGAGCCGGCGATCAGGACGAGGAGCACGTCGCCCGGCGGGCGGTCGAGGCCGGCGGCGACGAGCACCACGGCGCCGACGTACGACCCGCCGAACACCGCCCATCCGAGCATGTTCCACGTCGCCGTGCGCCAGCGCTCGCGGGCCACCGGTGCGTAGTACCCCTCCCACGCGCGGCGCCGCCGATCCGCCAGGCGGGGCCCGATGCCGGTGACCCGGACCTCCTTCCCGGGGGGCGCCGTCGTGGCGAGCGTGAACAGGTGCGACGACAGGCGCTTGCCGCTGAAGGCCTGCTCCTCGACGGCGATCTCCCGACCGGGCCGGGTGAACGCCGTGACGGCGATGGGGACCGCTCCCGCCGCGAGCAGCACGAGCGCGGGGTGGATCGAGACGAGCAGGCCGATCGTCACGACGAGGCGCACGATCCAGGCCATCGTGCCGAAGGCGGAGAGGTACATGTGGTCGAGCACGAAGACCTGGTCGCGCAGCATCGCCAGCCGGTCGAGCAGCTCCGGTCGCTCCTGGTGGGCGACCGTCGTGACGCCGGCCTGGAGCCGGGCGACGTGGGACTCGAGGGCGATCGACACGCGGTCGCGGAAGCGGCGCTGGATCCGCTGCGAGGCGACGTTGAGGACCTGCAGGAGGGTGGCCGAGACGGCCAGGCCGAGGGCCGCCGTGCGCACGAGCCCGCTGTCGTCCTCCAGCACGCCCTCGGCGAGGAGCTTGAACCAGAGCGCGAAGAGCGCATCGGGCAGTGCGCCGAGCAGCGTGATGACGACCGCGAAGACGAGCAGGCGGGGCTCGTGCCGGTAGCCGAGGCGGAACAGCCTCCACATCGAGCGGAGGCCCGGCGGCAGCTCGTGGAGCGGGTCAGAGGGCATCGAGCTCGACCCCCTCGTCTTCCGGGGCCGCCACGAAGCGCTGGGCCTGCAGGTCGAACATCGTGCGGTAGCGCCCGCGTGCGGCCATGAGCTCCGCGTGCGTGCCCAGCTCGACCACACGGCCGGCCTCGAGCACGCAGATGCGGTCGGCCCGGCGCACGGTCGAGAAGCGGTGCGACACGAGGATCGTGGTGCAGCGGCGCGTGGCGTCGAGGACGCGCCCGAAGATCTCCGCCTCGCCGCGCACGTCGAGCTGTGCGGTGGGCTCGTCGAGCAGGACGACGCCGGCGCCGAGCCGCACCGCGCAGAGCGCCCGTGCCAGCGCGACGCGCTGCCACTGGCCGCCGGAGAGGTCGGTGCCCCCGTCGTAGGCCCTCGACAGCGGCTGGTCGAGCTCCGCCAGGCCGGCGGCGCCGGCCTCCTCGAGGGCGGCGAGGACCACGGCGTCGGGCGCACCGTCGGGCGCGACGTTGTCGCGCAGGGGCAGCTCGAAGCGGATGAAGTCCTGGAACACGGCGGTGATCCGCGCCCGCCACCCGTCGACGTCGAGGTCGCGCAGGTCGACGCCGTCGGCCTCGATCGACCCGGACGTGGGGTCGTAGAGCCGGCAGAGGAGCTTGGCGAGCGTGGTCTTCCCCGCGCCGTTCTGGCCGACGATGGCCAGCGACGAACCGGCCGGGATGGTGAGGTCGAAGCCCTCGAGCACGTTGCGCGCGGTGCCGGGGTAGGCGAACGAGACGTCCCGGAAGCGCAGCTCCTGCGCGCGCGGCTCGGCGATCCGCGTCCCGGAGGCGAGGGCGCCGGCCGGCGCCATCTTCCCGCGCAGACGGCGCACGGCGGCGGCGGGCGCGGCGGCACCGTCGAGGGCCCAGTTCAGGCCCCCGAAGGCGATGGCGGCGGCGCCGGCCGCGGCCTGGGCGAACACGACCGTCCTCCCGAGGGTCAGCTGCCCGTCGACGGCTGCGTCGGCCAGGGCCCAGAAGACGAGCGCGTTGCCGGTCACCACGACGGCGGCGCAGCGCAGCACGGATCGCTCCCGCAGGCGCGTCGCCTCGTACTGCAGCTCGTGGAGGAGGCGGCGGCGGGCGATGAAGCGGTCGAGGGTCCAGCCCCCCAGGCCGAACAGGCGAAGCTCCTTGGCCGCGGGCGGGTCGACCGCCATCCGGTAGGCGTAGTCCGCGTCGCGGCTGGCCGCCTGGACCTCGGCCGTGTTGCGGTCCTTCCACACCGCGCTCTCGCGCAGGAGCCAGTGCGTGGATCCCCAGGCCCCGCCGAGCACGAGGGGCGCCCACCACTCGAAGCCGAACAGCAGGGAGACCGAGGCGATGCCGGAGAGCAGCACCACGAGCCCGTCCGCGATGAAGTCCATCGACACCGACAGGGGCGGGCCCATCGTCCCGCTGTCGAACCCGCGCGCCACCTCGAGGTCACCGGTCAGCGACGGATCCTCGAGGTGGCCCATGCCGGGGGGCTCGATGCAGGTGGCGGTGAGCTCGTCGTACAGCCAGGCGGCGGTCCGATCGCCGAGGTTGTAGCCGACGACGGTCTGCAGCGGGACGAGCACCTGCATCACCACGAAGGTGACGCCGAGCGCGGCGAGGGGCGGGCCGAGGGGCTGGCCGTCCTGCACCGCGTCGATCAACCAGGCGGTGACCACGGCCAGGCCCGCCGGCAGCAGCCCGCGCCCGAGCAGGACGGCCCACCAGGTCGCCGCGAGCCTGCGGTCCGCCCGCCACAGGGCGCGGACGAGGTCGGCCTCCTGCCGGTCCCGGAGGCGGTCGAGTGCTGCCGGTTCGCTCGCGAGCTCGCTCACGGTCCCCCCATCGCTCCGAGGCCCGGAGCTCCGACGGTCAGCCGTCGGCTGGTGCGGGCTCCTCGGCCTGCTGGGCCGCCTCGGTCTCGCCCGGGTCGGCGGTGGCCTCCGGGGTGCGGGACCCCTCGTCGGTGGGGGGCGCGGCGCCTGCCGCGGGCGCGTCCGGGTAGTGGC
>DATFFY010000149.1:0-2933 GCA_035249805.1 Acidimicrobiales bacterium
CCGTGTCCGCCGCCCCGGAGGGCTTCGTGGTCACCGCCTCGTCGGCCCGGCCCACGAGGCCGACGGCCAGCGCAACCTGCTCGGCGCGCTGCGCCGGTCGATGGCGCTGTGCGGCTACGAGTCGATGAAGGACTTCCAGAAGGCCGAGGTCGTCGCGATCGGATGAGCGAGCGATGACGCCGACGGTCCTCGTCGTGGACTTCGGGGCGCAGTACGCCCAGCTGATCGCCCGGCGCGTCCGGGAGGCCGGCGTCTACAGCGAGATCGTCCCGCACACGATCTCCGTCGACGAGCTCATCGCCCGGCGACCGGCCGCCGTCATCCTGTCGGGCGGGCCGTCGTCCGTCTACGCGGAGGGCGCTCCGTCGGTCGACCCGGCGCTGTTCACGGTCGGCGTGCCGACCTTCGGCATCTGCTACGGGTTCCAGGCGATGGCCCAGGCCCTCGGCGGCACCGTCGAGCGGACGGGCCTGGCCGAGTTCGGGCGCACCCGCCTCACGGTCACCCGCCGCGACACGGCGCTGTTCACCGACCTGCCGGAGCAGCAGCAGGTGTGGATGAGCCACGGCGACGCCGTGTCCGCCGCCCCGGAGGGCTTCGTGGTCACCGCCTCGTCGGCCGGTGCGGCGGTGGCCGCCTTCGAGGCCGTCGACCGCGGCCTGGCCGGGGTGCAGTTCCACCCGGAGGTGCTGCACACCGAGCACGGCCAGCGGGTGCTCGAGCGCTTCCTCTACGACGTCGCGGGGCTCGAGCCCACCTGGACCACCGAGAACGTCATCGAGGAGCAGGTCGCCGCCATCCGGGCCGCGGTGGGGGACAAGCGGGTGCTCTGCGGCCTGTCCGGCGGGGTCGACTCCGCCGTGGCCGCCGCGCTCGTCCAGCGGGCCGTGGGCGACCGGCTCACCTGCGTGTTCGTGGACCACGGCCTGCTGCGGGCCGGGGAGGCCGAGCAGGTCGAGCGCGACTTCGTGGCCGCCACCGGCGTCGACCTCAAGGTGGTCGACGCGCAGGGCCGCTTCCTCGACGCGCTGGCCGGCATCGCCGATCCCGAGGAGAAGCGCAAGGTCATCGGGCGCGAGTTCATCCGGGTGTTCGAGACCGCCGCCCGCGAGGTCATCCAGGAGGCCGGCAGCCACGGCGAGACCGTCGACTTCCTCGTGCAGGGGACGCTGTACCCCGACGTCGTCGAGTCCGGCGGCGGCACGGGCACGGCCAACATCAAGAGCCACCACAACGTCGGCGGCCTCCCCGAGGACCTCGAGTTCCAGCTCGTCGAGCCGCTGCGCTCCCTCTTCAAGGACGAGGTGCGCAAGGTGGGGCTCGAGCTCGGCCTCCCCGAGGGCATCGTGTGGCGCCAGCCGTTCCCCGGGCCCGGGCTCGGCATCCGCATCGTGGGGGAGGTGACGCAGGACCGCCTCGAGGTGCTGCGGGCCGCCGACGCCATCGCCCGCGAAGAGCTGTCGGCTGCGGGGCTCGACCGCGAGATCTGGCAGTGCCCGGTCGTCCTCCTCGCCGACGTGCGCTCCGTCGGCGTCCAGGGTGACGGCCGCACCTACGGGCACCCGATCGTGCTGCGCCCCGTGTCGAGCGAGGACGCGATGACGGCGGACTGGACCCGCGTCCCCTACGACGTGCTCGAGCGCATCTCCAGCCGCATCACGAACGAGGTGCGCGAGGTGAACCGGGTGGTCCTGGACATCACGTCCAAGCCCCCCGGCACCATCGAGTGGGAGTGATCGCGGCCTAGGTGCCGGCGAGGCGGGCGACGACCGGCGCGAACGCGTCGATCTGGTCGCCGCTGAGGCCGATGTAGCTGATGCCCCAACGCTCGCGGCGCTCGACGAGCTGGTCGCAGATCTCGGCGACGGTGCCGATGAGCGCGTGGGGCGTGGCGGCCGCGTCGTCGGGCGTGAGGCCGAAGGCCGGGGCCAGCTCGGACAGCGTCCCGGCGCGGTCGTCGGTGACCATCGCCAGGTGGATGCGGACCTGCAGCTCGAGCGCGTCGAAGCGGTCGCCGGCCTCGTCGCGCAGCCAGCCGATCTTGCGGTCGGTCGCCGCGGACACCCCGTCCGGGAAGGCCCGTTGGTCGATGACGCCCGCCTCGAGGTTCACGTTGATGGCGACGACGTCGGCGGCGCGCGCGGCGAGGCGCAGGATGCGCTCGCCCCCGCCGCCGGTGACGATCGGCGGGCCACCGGGGCGGTGCGGGACGGGCCGGCCCTCGAGGCCGCTCAGGCGGTAGTGCCGGCCCTCGAAGGTGACCGGCTCTGGACGCCACAGCGCCCGCACGACCTCGATGGCCTCGGCCAGGCGGGCGATGCGCACCCCGGGCCGGTCGAGCGAGAAGCCGGCGGTGCCGTAGTCCTCGGTGCTCCACCCCGCGCCGAGGCCGAGCTCGAAGCGACCCTGGCTGAGGACGTCGATCGTCGCCGCCTCCTTCGCGACGACGACCGGGTGCCGGTAGTCGTTGGCCAGCACCATCGTCCCGACGTGGAGCGAGGTCGTGGCGTCGGCCGCCGCCATGAGCGCTGGGACCGGTGCCGGCGCGTCGTCGAGGTGGTCGGCCACCGTGAGCACCGCGTAGCCGAGGTCCTCCACCTTGCGGGCCAGCGCCGGCCACCCGCCGTCGTGGAGCGGGCCGCGGCACTGCAGGCCGAACCGGAAGGGACGCACCGCGGGCTACGCGAGCGGTCGCCCGAACGGCAGCGCGTCCTGCCAGGTCCCCAGCTGGGCCTCGGCCTTCTCGACCGCGGTCATCCACGCGCCGGCGCCGGCGGGGGCCACGCCCGCGACGGCGTCGTGCACCCGGAGCATCGGATCGCCGCCGTCTGGGTCCACGGCCGCGAGCAGCGGTCCGGCCGTGGTCAGGAAGTCGGGCAGGACCGTGGCACCGGCCCGGCCGAGGACGGCCAGGGCCCGCGCCGTGACCGGCA
>DATFFY010000150.1:0-2578 GCA_035249805.1 Acidimicrobiales bacterium
CTACGGCCTCGGCGTGGTGCCGATTCCCACGAACAAGCCGATGATCCGCGACGACCGGGCGGACCTCGTCTACCGCACCGAGGACGCGAAGTTCAACGCGGTCGTCGACGACATCGCCGAGCGGCACGAGGCCGGCCAGCCGATCCTGGTCGGCACCACCTCGGTGGAGAAGTCCGAGCGGCTCTCCGCTCTCCTGAAGAAGCGGGGCGTGCCCCACAACGTGCTGAACGCCAAGCAGCACGCAGACGAGGCGAAGATCGTCGCCCAGGCCGGGCACAAGGGCGCGGTCACCGTGGCCACGAACATGGCCGGCCGCGGAACCGACATCATGCTCGGCGGGTCCGTCGAGTTCCTCGCCGACCAGGAGCTGCGCTCGCGCGGGCTCGACCCGCTGGAGAACAGCGAGGAGTACGAAGCGGCGTGGCCCGCGTCGTTGGAGCGGATCTCCTCGCAGGTCCAGGCGGAGCACGACGAGGTCAAGGCCGCGGGCGGGCTGTACGTCGTGGGCACCGAGCGCCACGAGTCCCGACGGATCGACAACCAGCTGCGCGGCCGGTCCGGCCGGCAGGGTGACCCGGGTGCGTCCCGGTTCTACCTGTCCCTCGAGGACGACCTGATGCGGCTGTTCAAGTCAGACTGGGTGGACTGGGTGCTGACCACCCTGAAGGTGCCCGACGAGGTCCCGATCGAGAACAAGCGGGTCACCGGGGCGATCGCCTCCGCGCAGAGCCAGGTCGAGGCGCAGAACTTCGACTCCCGCAAGAACGTCCTCAAGTACGACGACGTGATGAACCGGCAGCGGCAGGTGATCTACCGCGAGCGCCGGGCGGTGCTCGAGGGCGCCGACCTGCACGAGCAGGTACGCGGCATGATCGACGACGTCGTGGAGGGGTACGTCGTCGGCGCGACCGAGGGGTTCCCGGAGGAGTGGGACCTCGAGGGCCTCTGGACCGCGCTGAAGACGCTGTACCCGGTCTCCCTGCGGCTCTCCGCCGTGGAGGAGGAGGCCGGGGGTCGGGACGGACTGACCCGCGAGCAGCTGGTCGAGGACATCAAGGCCGACGCGCAGAAGGCGTACGACGCCCGGGAGGCCACCGTCGGAGCCGAGGTGATGCGCGAGCTGGAGCGCCGTGTGCTGCTCTCCGTCCTCGACCGCAAGTGGCGCGAGCACCTCTACGAGATGGACTACCTGCGCGAGGGGATCGGGCTGCGTGCCTACTCCCAGCGGGACCCGCTCGTCGAGTACCAGCGCGAGGGCTTCGACATGTTCGCCGCGATGATGGAGGGCATCAAGGAGGAGTCCGTCGGGTTCCTGTTCCACCTCGAGGTCGAGGTGGAGGAGCCCGCGGAACCCGCCGAAGAGCCCGCCGCGGCCGGGGCTTTCGGGTCCGCGGTCGCCCAGGCCGCAGCGGCGACCCAGGAAGGCGGGCAGGAGCAGGGCCACCCGCACATCGTGGCCCGGGGCCTGCAGGCGCCGAAGGCTCCCCAGAAGCTGGCCTACTCCGCGCCCGCCGAGACTGGGGGCACGGAGGTCCGTGGGGCCGCGTCGGGCGCCACGGGGGACGAGGACTCGTTCGCCGGCACCGGGCGCAACGAGGCGTGCCCGTGCGGGTCGGGCAAGAAGTACAAGAAGTGCCACGGCGCGCCGGGCGGGCCCACAGGGTTGACCACCCGCGTCAACGGCTGAGCGGCTCAGCCAAGGCGCAGGTCAGTGCACTGCCAGCGACCGCGCCCGCGCTCGAGTCGCGCCGCGATCGCGCGGGACCGTTCGCCGTATCGCACGTGCACGCTCACCTCGGCTGCGTCGTCGGTGGGTTGGAACACGCGGATGGTGCGCACCTGGGGGCGGATCGTGCGACGTCGCTGCCCCGCGGGCGCGGTCCTTCCGAGGACGGTGACGCGGCGGCCGAGGTCGGCGTAGACGCGGCCCGAGGTCCAGCGGACCAGCTGGGTCAGCGGACGGTCCCCGCCGAGGACCTCGACGACGGCCTGGGCGAACCGGGCAGCCCACGCGTGCACCCCCTCGCCGCCGCCCTGACGGTCGGCCACGGGCAGTAGCTCCGGAACCTCCGGCGCTCCGGGACGGCCCGACAGGTCGAGGGCCAAGGTGCCTTGGACGGCTGCGGCAGGCGCACCCTCGGGCCGCTCGGTCCGGGCCGGGGCCAGGCGTGTCACGGTCCCCCCAGGGGCCGGTGCCGGTGGCCGGCGCAGCGGTTGCGGTGACACGGGGTTCGGTGACACGGGGTTCGGCGGCACCGGGTTCGCGGCCGGTCGGGTCATCACGGGTCCTCTCTGTCGGGTGCCGTCGGCTCGGGCAGCCGCAGCACGGTGCCGGGGAAGATCAGGTCGGGGTCGGGACCGAGACGGTCCCGGTTCAGCGCGTAGATCTCACGCCATTCCCGCGCCACGGCCCGGTCCGTCGCCGCGGGGCCGAGCAGGCGCTCGGCGACGTGCCACAGGGAGTCGCCCGGCTCGACGGTGACCTCGTGGCGATGCCGGCTCGGCGCCTCCAGGCCGGAAGAGACCGCGACCCGGTCGGGCAGGGTCAGGCCCGCGACGTGCGCCTCCACGAGCCCAG
>DATFFY010000151.1:0-3597 GCA_035249805.1 Acidimicrobiales bacterium
GACGACGGTGCGGGCGCTGGCCGAGCTCGTCCAGGACCGCTTCGAGGCGGCGACCGGGCAGCGGCCACCGCTCGAGGCACCGGACCCCGTCGAGCCGGGCCCGGCGCCGTACCACCTCGACCCGAGCCGCCTGGCCGCCCACGGCGTCACGGCCGGACAGCCGCTGGCGGACTCGATCGATGAGATCATCGACCTGTGCCGCCGCACGTTCGCCCCAGGAGAGCAGTGAGCCGATGACTGAGATCGACGGGCTGGTCGTGACCCCGCTGCGCCGCATCGCCGACGAGCGGGGCGCGGTGTACCACATGCTCCGCGAGGACAGCCCCGTCTTCGAGCGCTTCGGCGAGATCTACTTCTCCACCGTCCACCCCGGCGTCGTGAAGGGCTGGCACCTCCACCACGAGATGACGCTCAACTACGCGGTGCCCGTCGGGATGGTGAAGCTCGTCTGCTACGACGACCGCGAGGGGTCGCCGACGCGCGGCAACGTGGTCGAGCTGCACGTGGGGGACCTCAACTACGTCCTCGTCACGATCCCGCCGCTCGTGTGGAACGGCTTCAAGGGCGAGGGCACCGCCACCGCCGTCGTGGCGAACTGCTCGACCATCCCGCACCGGCCCGACGAGATCGAGCGCCTGGACCCGGTCGACAACGACATCCCGTACGACTGGGCCCTCCGCCATGGCTGAGGCCGGGTCGGGGCCGCGCACGCTCGTCCTGCGCGACCGCCCCGAGCCGTGGAGGGCGTGGCTGGCCGACCTGCGCCGCCACCTGCCCGTCCTCGGCGCCCTCGTGCGCAAGGACTTCCAGACCCGGTACAAGCGGGCCGCCCTCGGCATGGTGTGGGTCGTCGTCGTCCCCCTCCTGCAGGGCGCGGTCCTCGCCGTCGTCTTCGCGAAGGTCGTGAAGGTCGGCGGGGGCGAGGCGTTCGCGGAGTACGTGCTCAGCGGCATCCTCCCGTGGGCCTTCGTGTCGACCACCGTCGCGGCCGCCACCACCTCGATCGTCGACGGAGCCGGCCTCACCGACAAGGTGTGGTTCCCGCGGGCGCTGCTGCCGCTCGTGCCCTGCCTCTCCAACCTCATCGGCTTCTCGGTGTCGATCCTCGTGCTGATCGGGACCCTGCCCTTCCTCGGTGCGCCCATGGGCGCCGACCTGCTGCTGCTCCTGCCCGCGAGCGCGCTCCTGTTGGCCTTCACGATCGGCGCCGCGCTCGTGCTGAGCGCCCTCCACGTGTCGTTCCGCGACGTGCGCTTCCTCGTCCAGGCCGCGCTGCTCGTGTGGATCTACGTGACGCCGATCCTCTATCCCAAGTCCGTGCTCGGGAGCCTGGAGGGCTGGGTGGACGCCAACCCGCTGACCGGGATCGTGGCGCTCTTCCACCTCTCGATCGGCGCCGACGAGGCGCTGGCCCGCCCGCTCGTCGTGTCGCTCGTGGCCACGGTGGCCCTGCTCGCGGTCGGGCTCGAGGCCCAGCGCCGTCGCGACCGGCTCTTCGTGGACCTCCTGTGACGGACGTCGGCCCGGCGATCGAGCTGGACGGCGCGGGCAAGCGCTACGAGCGCCTGACCGAGCAGCCGCTGCTCCTGCGCTCGCTGCTCCCGTTCTCGCGCCCCACCCGGACGGACACCTGGGCCCTGCGCGAGGTGACGGCGTCGATCGCCCCGGGCGAGACCGTCGGCGTGCTCGGGCGCAACGGCGCGGGCAAGACGACGATGCTCCGGCTCCTCGCGGGGGTCACCCGGCCGTCGGCGGGCTCGGTGACGGTGCGGGGGCGCGTCGCCCCGCTGATCTCGGTCGGCGTCGGCTTCCACCCGGAGATGACCGGCCGCGAGAACGTGCAGGTGAACGGGATGCTCCTCGGGCTGTCCCGCGAGGAGGTCAACGAGCGGTTCGACGACGTCGTGGCCTTCGCCGAGCTCGGCGAGGTCATCGACACGCCCGTGAAGTTCTACTCGTCGGGCATGTTCATGCGGCTCGGCTTCTCGGTGGCCGTGCACGTCGACCCGCAGGTGCTGCTCGTGGACGAGGTGCTGGCGGTGGGCGACATCGCCTTCCAGCTCAAGTGCTTCGAGCGCATGCGCGCGCTGCAGGCCGGCGGCACGACCATCGTGCTCGTCAGCCACTCGATGCACGCCATCCGCCTGCTCTGCCCGCGGGTGCTGCTGCTGCGCGAGGGGCACCTCGACCTCGACGGGGACAGCGAGGCCGCCATCGCCCGCCACCACGACCTCCTCGGCCGCGAAGGGGCCGGCGGCCAGGGCGCCCACCTCGGCCAGGTCGAGCTCCTCGAGCGCGGCATCGAGGGCAAGGCCGGCCCGGTCACGTCGACGGACGCCCACGCGCCGCTGCGCTACGCCGCCCGCCTGCGCTTCCTGGCCGACGTCGACAGCCCACACCTGTACTTCAACGTCGTCGCGGAGGACGGCACGCCCGTCTACGAGATGAAGTCGGCCATCGGGAAGGCGGGCCGCAGCTACCGGGCCGGCGACGAGGCGAAGGTCGAGGTGCGGTTCCGGGCCCACCTCGGCGGGGGCACGTACCGCCTGCAGCTGACGATCACGGACCGCACCGGCCGCGTCGCGCTGCTGCGGGACCCGGTGGGCGCGCTGCTCTACGTGCCCCCGCCCCTCGGCACCGCCGGCGTCACGGACCTCGCCGCCCAGATCCGCCTCGACGGCAAGCGGGTGACCGACCACGACGCGCTGATGCTCCAGGCGGACGTCGGCGAGGCGTAGCGGCTCGCGGCGTCAGGAGCCGGCACGGGCCCGCAGCGCCGGGCTGACGACGAACAGCCGGCCGCTGTAGTCGATCCGGTGCAGGAGCACGGCCACGCCCTGCTCGGCGAGGTACTCGTCGACGGCCTTGCGGGAGCCGGCGAAGTGCCCGTAGTCGTCGATGAGGACGACCCCGCCCTCCGGGACCCTCGGCACGAGGTGGCGGAGCTCGTGCGAGGTCGACGCGTACCAGTCGGTGTCGAGGCGGCACAGCGCGATGCGGTCCGGCGCGCGGTCGGGGATCGTGTCCTCGACCATCCCCCGCACGAAGTGCAGCCGCTCCTCCGGGTAGCCCGTGCCCGCCAGCAGCCGGCGGACCTCGGCCTGGTCGAAGGCGTAGAACGGGTGGTCGACGGCCTCGTCGTACACGCTCGCGGCGGCGACGCCCCAGGCATCGACGTCGACGTCGTCGGGCGGGGGCATCTTCGTGAAGGTGTCGAAGAGGTACAGGTCCCGGTCGCGCACGCCGAGCGAGAGCAGCGTCTCCGCGACGACGAGCATGCTCCCGCCCTTCCACACACCGCACTCGACGACCGCGCCCTCCACGCCCGCGTCGACCACGTAGCGCACGGCATCGCGGAGCGCGACGACGCGCTCGATGCTGGTCAGCGTGTACGGCTGCACCCTCCGGAACAGGGCGACCGCCTCCGCGCCGATGTCGACGGGGACGTCGGGCGCGGCCGCGTCCGCGGCGACCCGGACGATGTCGAACCCCAGCCGGCGGGCGATCCGCTGCACCGGCCGGCCGATCGATGGACGCACCCCGCGGAGCGTACGGTAGCGATGGTGATGGCCGCCACACACCGGATCGCCCGTGCCA
>DATFFY010000152.1:0-6138 GCA_035249805.1 Acidimicrobiales bacterium
TCGCCGCCGAGGTGGGTCGGGCGTCGGCCGCCCGCTGGAAGGCCGTCGTGGCCAAGCGGACCGAGGCCGAGGCGGTGCTGTGGCGGCTCCTCCGCATCGGCAGCGCGCCGTACTTCGTGCTCGGCGCGCAGCGCGACCGCAGCCTGCGCCTCCGGGTGATGACGCCCTGGGACTGGCGCCAGGCCTTCGAGCTCCGCCGCTTCGACGTGTGGGGCGACGACGCCGGGCAGCCGCAGGTCCGCTGGCAGGCCCGGGTGCGGGAGCGGGCCGGCGGGGGCGAGCGGGTCGTCGACGGCCACGTCGAGGTGCGCTGGAGCCACGGGCGCTTCGGCAAGCCGCCCGAGGCCAAGGTGTACCTGGACACGCCCCACCACCTCGTGCCGGGGTACGTGCCGCTCACGTGACGCCAGGCACCGCTTCGGCCCCGAGCGTGAACCTGCCGTAACCTCACAGCCGATGGTGGGGCGCTTCGACGACCGCGTTCGGGACCTCCTGGACGACGCGCACGGCGCCGCGGAACGCGGCGACTGGGCCGCGGTGCGCGACCTCGCGACCGCCGCGCTGGCGCTGTCGCCAGGCAACCCCGAGGCCGAGGAGCTCTGCGAGGCGGCGGAGCAGGGCGCCCCCCAGTCCGGGGAGCGGCGCCAGCTCACGGTCATGTTCTGCGACGTGGTCGGCTCCACGACCCTGAGCCACGAGCGCGACCCCGAGCTGGTCCACGAGGTCCTGCGCAGCTACCAGGCGACCTGCGACGCAGTGGTGCGCCGCTACGAGGGGCGCATCGCCCGCTACGTCGGCGACGGGGTGCTGGCCTACTTCGGGCATCCGCGGGCGCACGAGGACGACGCGAGGCGGGGCGTGAAGGCCGGGCTCGACCTGCTCGAGGGCCTGCAGCCCGTGGTCGACGAGGTACGGGAGCGCTACGACCTGGACCTGCGGATCCGGGTGGCTGTCCACACCGGGCTCGTGGTGCTCGCGGACATGGGGACGGCGACGACGCCCGATCGTGATGCGATCGTCGGCGAGGCGCCCAACCTGGCCGCCCGGCTCCAGGACCACGCCGCCCCCGGGACGCTGATCATCAGCCAAGAAACCTACGAGCTCGTCCGGTCCTGGTTCCTCGTGTCGCCGCTGGGCGAGCTGCACCTGAAGGGGTTCGGCGACGCCGTCCGCGCCTACCGGGTCGTCGAGGAGGCGGGGGACGACGATCCCGTGCGGGCCCGCATCGACCTCAGCCCGTTCGTCGGCCGGGACGAGGAGCTCGCATCCCTCAACTTCCACTGGGAGCGGGTGGTGGACGGGGGCACCGGTTCGGTCGCCCTCACCGGGCCGGCCGGCATCGGCAAGTCGCGCCTGGCCGACGTGCTCCGCCGGCGCGTCGAGGTGGACGGGGGCCGGACCCTGGTGACGGCCTGCTCCGCCTTCCACCGGTCGACCGCGCTCCATCCCCTCCGGCGGATGATCGAGCGGGCCGCGGGCATCGAGCCGCACCTGCAGAGCGACCTCGCCCACGCACGGCTGTGGACCCTGGTCGAGGCCGCCGGCAGCGCCGAGCACCTCTCGTTCCTGGCCAGCCTCCTCGAGCTGCCCCCCACCGAGTGGTGCCCGGCGCCGGAGCTCGACGGGCCCCAGCTGCGGGAGAAGGTCCTCGCTGCGATCGAGGCCTGGGTGCGGGCCACCGCGGCCGGCGGTCCGACCCTCTTCCTCCTCGAGGACCTCCAGTGGGCCGATCCGACCACCGAGGAGCTGCTCGGACGGCTGGTCCGGGCCGGCCTGCCCGGGCTGCTGCTCGCGATGACCGCTCGGGACGACGTGAAGGTGCCGTGGTCCTCCACCGACGAGCTCGCCCTCGACCGGCTGTCGCCCGACGAGCTGACCGACCTGGCCCGGCGGCTGCCGGAGGGCCGCCAGCTGCCGCTCGACGAGCTCGAGCGGGCGATCGCCCGCAGCGACGGCATCCCCCTGTTCCTCGAGGAGCTGGTGCGGACCAGCTCGATCTCGATGGCGGGGCGCGCGGGGACCGAGCACATCCCGCCGGCCCTGCGGGACCTGCTGCTGGCCCGCTTCGCGGCGCCCGGCGTGGACCTGCGGATGGCCCAGCTCCTCGCCACGATCGGCGCGGAGGTGCCGTTGCCGCTGCTGTCGGCGGTCGCGCAGGTCACCGCCGATCGCCTCCACGAGGAGCTCGCGGCGCTGGTCGACGCCGGGATCGTCGAGCTCGTGCCGGGCGAGCCCCCGACCTACCGGTTCCGCCACCACCTGCTCGCCGAGCTCGCCTACGACACCCAGCTGCACGCGGCCCGCCGGGCCGCCCACCTCGCCATCGCGGACGCGCTCCTCGACGGGAAGGGCACCGGGGTGACCGACGGCCCGGTGGTGCTCGCCCACCACCTCGAGCGGGCCGGGCGCACGGATGAGGCGATCCTCGCCCTGGTGACCGCCGCGGAGGAGGCCCACCACCTCGCGGCCAACGCCGAGGTCGACGAGCTGCTCGCTCGGGCCTTCGCCCTGCTCGATTCCGTACCGCCCGATCGCCGCCCGGCGTTGGAGTTCGAGGTGCGCCTGCTCCGGGGCAGCCACGCGGCGTCGATCCTCGGCTACGCCGCGCCCCAGGCGTCGGAGGACTTCGCCAGCTGCCTCGAGCTGGTCGACGCGATCCGGACGACGGGGTTCGCCGACGGCAACGTCGACGAGGGGTGGATCGAGGGCGAGCTGGTGTGGGCCGGCTCGGGCCTGTGGGCCGTCTTCCTGATCCAAGGCCGGCTCACCGATGCTGCCGCGATCTCGCGGGCGATGGTCGACCAGCTGCACGAGGGGAGCGACCTCCACCAGCTGTTCGACACGCTGGAGGGCTTCGACCAGATCTTCCGAGGGGACTTCGCCAAGGGGTGCGACACCCTCGAGCGCTACCTCGAGGCGTACCGGGGCGTCGTCCCGTCGAACCGCATGGCGCTGCCCAGCGATCCTGGCGCCACCGCGCACGCGCACCGGGCCTTCGCCTTGGCCGCCCAGGGTCGCGCGAGCGAGGCCAGGGCCGAGGTCGAGCGCGGCCTCGCCCGAGCCCGCGAGGTCGACTTCCCCCGCGGGCCGTTCACGGTCTGCTACGTCTCGTTCCTCGCGGGGGGCGCGGAGCTCATCCTGCGCGACATCGAGGCCAGCCGCGTCCACGTCGCGCGTGGGAAGGAGCTGGCCGAGCGCCACGGCTTCACGTTCTGGACCATCGTGTGCGGCTACTACGACGGCTTCTACGACCTGTACGACGACGTCGAGGGCGCCGGTGACCGGTGCGCGGCCGCGATCGCGGTGCTCCGCGCCATCGGCGCCGTCGTGTGGCTGCCGTCGTGGCTCGGGTCGCTGGCCGAGCTCCAGCTGCGCCACGGCCGGCTGGCCGAGGCCCGTGCCCTCATCGAGGATGCGTGCTCGACCGAGGCCGCCACCGAGGCCACCTTCTGGTCCGGTGAGCTCGGCCGGCTCCGGGGTGAGCTGGAGTACGCCGAGGGCGGCAACGGAGCGGAGCACCTGCGCCGCGCCGCCGACGTGGCGGCGCAGCAGGGCGCGCGGCTCTTCGAGCTGCGGGCCCTCACCGCGCTTCGGCGCTGGGCCGGCGAGGGCGACGACGATCGGCTGCGGGCCCTCGTCGACGAGCTGCGGTCCGAGGGGGAGACCCTCGGCGAGGAGCTCGACGAAGCCGTGCAGCTGCTCGACGCGTAGTCTGCCGGCCATGGCGGCTGGGGCGACCGACAGCGCTGCGAAGCCCGCGCCCGTGGGGGACCCTGCGCTGCACCCCTTCGAGCGCCAGGCGCTCATCGGGCTCGCCCTCGCGTCGCGACCTGACGAGGACGACCTCCGCCTCCGCCTCATGGGCAGCAACCACCTGTACCCCTCGCTCAACGAGTCGCTGGAGGACCTCACCGTCCTGACCGAACGGGACGCGCGGCTCGGGCATCGCGTCCTCGCCCTGCGCCTCCTCGCGAAGCTGGCGGCGCGGCGGGGGATGGACCCGCTGCGCAAGGAGGAGCGCAAGCTGCGCGCGTACCTCGGCGCGACGGCGGGCAAGGTGGACGCCGAGTGGTCGCACCTCGAGGGCCACCATCGGGAGCGGGGCGCCGCGGCCCATCCCGCCGTCGCCGATGCCGGGCTCGAGCGGCCGATCACGGATGCGGCGCCGGAGGTGCAGCGCGCCCTCGACGGCCTCGAGTCCGCTGCGCTGCGCCGGACGTCGTCCTGGCAGTCGTTCGCCCCCACCGCGGCCGACGGGCTGCAGCTGAGCGACGAGGAGCTCGGGCTGCCGCGGTGCAGCGACATGGAGCACGTGCCCGTGGGCGGGGTCGACAGCATCCGGGTCGTGACGTGGTTCTCCAGCCCCAGGCCGATCGAGGACTTCGTGCGCTGGACCGATCCGCGGACCTGGCCGGTGGACTGCAGCCTGTTCTTCCAGGCGATGATCCCGCAGGGCAAGGCCCCGACCGGCGAGGACTGGACCTGCACGTTCACCGAGAAGGTGCAGGTGTCGGAGACCAAGACCATGGTCACGCCGCTCACCTTCACCCGCACGGCCGAGCCGGGCCTGCAGGCCGCCTACTTCAAGATGCCCGGGAACAAGCCGACGGCGGACCTTCTCGTGGACACGGGGGCCCTCGTCGTCCGCGAGGACCCGGCCAACGCCCCGGGCCAGCGCACCCTGTTCTTCACGGAGAAGTGCGTGCGCTTCGTCGATCCGGCACTGGCCGACTGGCCGACCCTCCTGTGCGACCTGTACTGGATGGAGTTCTCGATCCTGGCGGCCCTCGGTTGCCGCCATCCCAACCAAGTGAAGAGCTGAGGAGCGACCCATGGCCGGCGTGCAGGATGCGAAGTCCATCAAGGAGCTCAGCGATGCGGCGCTCACGCTGTTCAACCAGTCCGTGGCCGTGTACCACCGGCTCAGCCTCGATGCGTGGGAGCGGGCCACCGGGGCCAAGCCCTTCGATGCCGACGAGGTGGCCAAGGACGCGACGACGTTCTTCGGCACCGTGGCCCGCGACATGGGCAACCTGAACATGGTGTGGCAGCAGGTGGCCCGCATCGCGGCGCCGCCGACCGGCCCCGCGCCGGCCGCCGCGAAGGCGGCCGGCACGAAGAAGGCGGCGGGGACGAAGAAGGCCTCCGGAGCGAAGAAGGCCGCGGGCAAGTAGGGATGACGACCTGGCAGGAGGACCTCCAGCGGGCCACCGCGGCCGGGTTCGCCGCGTGGGGGACCATGGTCCAGGCGATGACGACGGCGTCGTACGGGCTGTGGGCCGCCGTCGTCGACTGGGCCGTCGACGAGTCCGTCGCGGCGCCCCCGAACGCCATCGCGGTCCCGGTGCACAGCGACCACGCGACGATGCTGCACGCGCGGTTCCATCGAGCGGACGACGACACCGAACAGGTCCCCGTCGAGCTGGTGCGCTGCGACCCTCCCGCCCTCCCCGGGATGGCGCCCGGCGCGGCGAACGTCGTCGTGGTGTCCCTGACCCCGCTCGACGCGGCGGGCCACGCCGTCCTCGACGACGCCGGCTACTCGGGCCACCTCTACGACGACCAGGGGCAGCAGCTGACGACGGCGCCCGTGTACGTGTCCGTCCACGTCCCCTGACCCGCATGCGCGTCGCGATCCTGGGCGGCGGCATGGCGGGGCTCGCCGCGGCGTGGAGGCTGTCGGACCCGGACGGGCCGCCGTGCGAGGTCACCGTGTACCAGCGGGGTTGGCGGCTCGGTGGCAAGGGGGCGAGCTCGCGGGGCGTGCACGGGCGCATCGAGGAGCACGGCCTCCACGTGTGGCTGGGGTACTACGAGAACGCCTTCCGGCTCGTCCGCGAGGTCTACAGCGAGCTCGACCGACCGACCAGGGACCCGACCTGCCCGATCCGCACCTGGCGCGACGCCTTCGCCCCCGCGAGCGCCATCGGCCTCGGCGAGGACCGGCCCGAGGGGTGGACCGACTGGCTGGCCTGGTTCCCCGAGGACGACCGCCTCCCCGGCGAGGCCCCGCCCGGCGAGGACGGCATCGACGTGGCCGTCTTCCTCCGGCACGTCCTCGCGCTGATGGCCCGCTTCGCCGGCTCGCTGCCCGAGCGCGACGGACCCGTGCCGCGCGCGCTGCTCTCCTCCCGCCCG
>DATFFY010000153.1:0-2631 GCA_035249805.1 Acidimicrobiales bacterium
CGGGCGCCTCGGCCTGCTCGGCCACGACCGCGCCGGTCGCGACGCCGACGAGCTCGCGCCCGATCGGTGCCGGGCGGTCGGTGGGTTCGGGGTCGGGCAGGTCGATGCCCGAGCCCTTGTCGACCTCGCCGAAGATCTCGGCCAGGTCGGCGTCCTCGAGCGTCTCCTTCTCCACGAGCGACGACGCGAGGTGGTCGAGGGTCGAGCGGTGGGCGTCGAGGATGGCCCGGGCCCGGTCGTGGGCGGTGTCGATGAGGGCCCGCACCTCGCTGTCGACGACGGCGGCCACCTCGGGCGAGTAGTCGGCCTCGTGCCCGAAGTCGCGCCCGAGGAAGACCTCGCCCTTCACCTTGCCGAGCTGCTGCGGCCCGAGCCGGTCGCTCATGCCGTACTGCGTGACCATCCCTCGGGCGATGTCGCTGCAGCGCTCGATGTCGTCGGAGGCGCCGGTGGTGATCTCGCCGAACACGATCTCCTCGGCCGAGCGACCGCCGAGCAGCATCGCCATCGAGTCCTCGAGCTCGCTGCGGGTGCGCAGGTACTTGTCCTCGAGGGGCAGGGCCAGCGTCCAGCCCAGGGCCCGGCCGCGGGCGACGATCGACACCTTGTGGATCGGGTCGGTGCCCCGCAACACGTGGCCGACCAGCGCGTGGCCGCCCTCGTGGTAGGCGATCGTGAGCTTCTCCTGCTCGCTCATGACCCGGCTCTTGCGCTCGGGACCGGCGAGCACGCGGTCGATCGCAGCCTCCAGCTCGGCGTGGCCGATGCGCTCGAGGTTGCGGCGGGCGGCGAGCAGCGCGGCCTCGTTCATGAGGTTGGCGAGGTCGGCGCCGGTGAAGCCGGGCGTGCGGCGGGCGAGGACGTCGAGGCGCACGTTGGGCTCGAGCGGCTTGCCCTTCGCGTGCACCTCGAGGATGGCCTTGCGGCCCTCGAGGTCGGGGCGGTCGACGACGATCTGGCGGTCGAAGCGGCCCGGCCGCAGGAGGGCGGGGTCGAGGATGTCCGGCCGGTTCGACGCGGCGATGAGGATCACACCGCTGCGCGGGTCGAAGCCGTCCATCTCCACGAGCATCTGGTTGAGGGTCTGCTCGCGCTCGTCGTGACCGCCGCCGAGGCCGGCGCCGCGGTGGCGGCCGACCGCGTCGATCTCGTCCACGAAGATGATCGACGGGGCCGCGTTCTTGGCCTGGTCGAAGAGGTCGCGCACCCGGCTGGCGCCGACGCCGACGAACATCTCGACGAAGTCGGAGCCCGAGATCGAGAAGAACGGCACCCCGGCCTCGCCGGCGACGGCGCGGGCGAGGAGCGTCTTGCCCGTGCCGGGCGGGCCGTACAGGAGCACGCCCTTCGGGATCTTCGCCCCGATGGCCTGGAAGCGAGCGGGGTTCTGCAGGAACTCCTTGATCTCCTGGAGCTCCTCGACCGCCTCGTCGCAGCCGGCCACGTCGGCGAAGGTCACCTTGGGCTCGTCCTTGGAGACCTGCCGGGCCTTGGCCTTGCCGAACTGCATCACCCGGCTGCCGCCGCCCTGCATCGAGTTGATGAGGAACAGGAAGAGCCCGAAGATCAGGACCATCGGCAGCACGCTGACCAGCAGCGACGTCCAGACCGAGTCGGCCTGGCGGTCGACGTCGAGCTCGATGGACGGTCGGGCGTCGCCGAGCTCCTGGGTGAGCTCGTCGGCCAGCTCCTGCGGGTAGGCGACCTTGAACTCCGTGCCGTTGCGGAGCTCGCCCGTCACCTCGTTCGAGCGGTCCTTGATGGTGGCCTTCTCGACGTCCCCGTCCTCGACGTGCTCCCGGAACTCGTCGAGGGTGAGCTTCTCGGGCGCATCGCCCTTGCGGAGCCACTGCGACGCCACGAAGAGCGCGACGACGGCGAGCAGGGCGTACGCGAGGGTGGCGCGGGACGGACGCTTCACAGGGAACGAAGGCTACCCGGCCCTGCTCATGCGTCCCCCTCGAAGACGCACACGTAAGGCAGGTTGCGGTACCGCTCGGCGAAGTCGAGGCCGTAGCCGACCACGAACTTGGGCGGGATCCGGAAGCCGACGTAGCGGAGGTCCTCCTCCGTCTTCTGGAGGCCCTCTCGCACGAGGAGTGCACAGACCTCGAGGGAGGCGGCCCCCCGAGCGGCGAGGGTGCGTCGGAGGTACGACAGGGTGAGCCCGGAGTCCACGATGTCCTCGACGAGCAGCACGTCGCGGCCGGTGAGGTCGATGTCGAGGTCCTTCACGATCCGCACGACGCCGGAGCTCTTCGTGGAGTTCCCGTACGACGAGACGGCCATGTAGTCGATCTCGAGGGGGAGGGCGATGGCCCGGGTCAGGTCGGCCATGAACATGGCGGCCCCCTTGAGGACACCGATGAGGAGGGGTGACCGACCCTCGTAGTCCTTCGTGATGGCGGCGCCCAGCTCGGCGACCTTGGCCTGGAGGCTCTCGGCGTCGACGACGACCTCGCCGAGCTCCGGGCTGTCGATGAGGTGGTGCCCGTCAGCCGCCATGGCCCGACGCTATCCAACCGGTGGACGCGGGCCCCAGTCGCCTCGCGGTCAGGTGAGGCGCAGGCGCTGGTGGCTGCGGCGGACCGTCCGGCCGCCGCCGACCTCGCAGGCCACGGCCGTGCCGCG
>DATFFY010000154.1:0-5563 GCA_035249805.1 Acidimicrobiales bacterium
CGACCAGTCCTCGTCGCGCGCCGCTCCCTCCGCGTCGGCGACGAGGTCCCGCAGCTGCTCGAGGTCGACCACCGCGCCCGGCGGCAGCAGGAGCTGGTAGGTGCCGGCGGCCGACACGAGGGTGGCGGCGCCGTCGAGCCCGGCCTCGCCGAGGAGCCGGCGCAGCCGGGAGACGACGGCGGCGAGCGAGGCCGGCCAGGAGTCCGGGACCTGCTCGCCCCAGAGCAGATCGGCCAGCTCCTCACGCCGCACGGCGCGGTCCCGCTCGCACACCAGGTAGGCGAAGGCGAGACGGCCCTGGCGGCCCGGGAACAGGGCGTCGGGCAGGAGCCGACCGTCGGCCACCACCCCCAAGCTCCCGCACACCCGGACTTCCAGCACGCTCGACCTCCGCCCCTCGCTCGGTCTGGCACCAGTCTCGCAAAGCAGCGGTTGCCAAGCCGTTGGAACGGGGGTTCGCAACCGCAAAGGGCGCCCAACTGGCTCTCCGTACGGTCAGCCCGAGCCAGTCGAGACCGTGTTCAGGAGGGACCATGGGCGAACGACGAGACCGGAAGCACCGATTCGACGGCCTGCGCCGCATCCCGCTGCTGGCGGGCTGCACCGCCGCCGAGCTCGCCGAGGTCGACGGTCTCGGGACGCAGACCGACGTGCGAGCCGCCACACGGCTGACCACCCAGGGCGGACCCGCCGAGGAGTGCTTCGTCGTGGTGGGCGGGTCCGCCGTGGTCAGGTGCGGTGAGCTGCTGGTCGGCAGCATCGACGCCGGTTCGGTGGCGGGCGAGATGGGCCTGCTGCACGGCCACGCCCGCAACGCGACGGTGGTGGCCGCCACGCCGATGCGGCTCCTGGTGCTCGACCGCCGCGAGCTCGCCTCCCTGATCCGCGCCGTGCCGTCGATCGAGGTCGCGCTGGAGGAGCTGGCCGCCGCCCGTCAGGCCGAGCTCGAGCTCGTCGGCGCCGCGTGACCGCTATCCGCCGGCGGGACGGAGCATGGGCCAGAGCGGCGGGGAGTCGCCGGCCTGGATCTCGCCCACGACCTCGAAGCCGTGGCGCTCGTACAGGGCGCGGTTCCGTGGCGCGCTCGCCTCGAGGTACGCGGGCAGGCCGTCGCGGTCGGCGCGGGCCAACCCGATCTGCAGCAGGGCGGTGCCGTGGCCGCAGCTCTGCCGGCCCGGGTCCACACCGATGAACGGCAGGTACCAGACCGGCTCCTTCGGGTGGTGCTCGTCCATCTGCCCGAGGAAGGCGAAGGCGATCTCCTGCCGGTCCTCGTCGATGCTCTCCTGCATCAGCGCCCCGATCGCCTCCTCGTCCGGCTCGGACCCGGGCGCCACCCAGAGGGCCGTCCCGGCGTAGCCCTCGGCGCAGTCCACGCTGTCGGTCGTGAACGCCGGTCCACCGAACACCTGGACCAGCTTCGGGAACCAGGTGAGGTACTGCGCCGCGCTCGGGTACACCCAGCGCAGCACCGGGTCGGCCACGAACGCCGCCACCACCGCGGCGATGGCCTGGTCCTGGTCGACGGCGCCGGACGAAGGCGGTGTGGTCGGCATGACGGGCTCCTTCCGCTCGCTCGCCGCGAACGTACGCCGCCGCCCTCTGCCATGCTGGCGGGATCGGGAGCGAGAGGGGAGCGGCGATGGCGATGACCAGCGACGTGCGGGCGCCGATCGGGCACCCGGACCGGTTCTTCGTCGACGGGACGTGGGTGGCGCCGTCGTCGGATTCGACCTTCGACGTGGTCGACTCGACCACCGAGGAGGTGTACTTCCGGGCGGCCGAGGCGCAGGCCCCGGACATCGAGCGGGCCGTCGCTGCGGCGCGCTCGGCCTTCGACGAGGGGCCGTGGCCCCGTCTCTCCCACGCGGAGCGGGCCGGCTACCTGCGCGCGCTGGGCGAGGGCCTCCAGGCCCGCGCCGACGACCTCGGGGACATCTGGCCCCGCCAGTCGGGCGTGCTGGCCCGCGTCGCCAAGTGGGCGGGGACCGGTGCGGCGGCCACGTTCCAGTACTACGCGGGGCTGGCCGACACGTTCGACTGGGAGGAGCCGGCGATCCCGTCGGCCGGCGGGCAGTTCGGCCTGCTGGTCCGCGAGCCGGTCGGCGTGGTCGGAGCGATCATCCCCTGGAACGCGCCCATGAGCCTGATCGCGTACAAGGTCGCGCCGGCGCTCATCGCAGGGTGCACGGTCGTGCTCAAGGCCTCGCCCGAGGCGCCGGGCGAGGCGTACGTCGTCGCCGAGGTGGCCGAGTCGATCGGCCTGCCCCCCGGCGTGCTCAACGTGCTCACCGCGGACCGCGACGTGTCGGAGCTGCTCGTGCGCGACCCGCGGGTCGACAAGATCACGTTCACGGGCTCGACGGCGGCGGGTCGGCGGATCGCGTCGATCTGCGGCGAGCGGATCGCCCGCTGCACGCTCGAGCTCGGCGGGAAGTCGGCGGCGGTCGTGCTCGACGACATGGACCTCGGCACGGCGGCGGCCACCTTGGCCGGGGCCGAGTGCTTCCTGTCGGGCCAGGTGTGCTCGTCGCTGACCCGCATCATCGTGTCGCGGTCGCGCCACGACGAGCTCGTCGACGCGCTGGCCGCCACGTTCTCGCAGGTCCGGGTCGGCGACCCGTTCGAGCAGGAGACGCAGATGGGCCCGCTCGTGGCCGAGCGCCAGCGCGAGCGCGTCCTCGGCTACATCGCGAAGGGCGTCGAGGAGGGCGCCACCCTCGCGACGGGCGGCGGCCGGCCCGACCACCTCGAACGGGGCTGGTACGTCGAGCCCACCGTCTTCGGGAACGTCGACAACGCGTCGACCATCGCCCGCGAGGAGATCTTCGGCCCCGTGCTCAGCGTGATCCCGGCCGACGACGAGCACCACGCCGTGCGGCTCGCCAACGACACGATCTACGGCCTCAACGCGTCGGTGTTCACGAACGACGTCGACCGGGCCCGCGAGGTCGCCGGCCAGCTGCGGTCGGGCACGGTGGGCCACAACGCCTTCCGGACGGACTTCGGCATCGCCTTCGGCGGCTTCAAGCAGTCGGGCATCGGCCGGGAGGGCGGCGTGGAGGGCCTGCTCCCGTTCCTCGAGACCAAGACCGTCATCCTCGAGGACACCCCGTCGGGCTACGCGTCCTGACCCGGCGGGTCAGAGCTGCAGGGGGCGGGCGGGGGCCATCAGGAGCTCGGCATCGTGCGGGTCGACGCCGGGCACGTCGATGTACAGCTCGAGCTCGTTGCCGTCGGGGTCGGTGACGTAGAGCGAGTGCGTGACGTTGTGGTCCGTCGCACCCACGATCGTGACCAGGTCGGGGGCGGCCTGGAGGCGGGCGAGCATGGCGCGGAGGTCGTCATCGGTGTCACCGACCTTCACGCCGAAGTGGTACATGCCGACCCGACGACCGCTCGGGATGGGCTGGGCGTCCGCGCCGACCTCGATGAGCAGCAGGTCGTGGTGCGTCCTCCCGACGCTGAAGGCGGCGGCCGGGAAGTGCCCGGGTTCGCCCACCAGGGGCCAGCCGAGCACGTCGCGGTAGAAGGCGATCGACCGCCCGAGGTCGCGGACGTAGAGGACGATGTGGCCGAGCTCGACCACCTTCGCCGTGGGCTCTGCCTGGGCAGTCATGGCTCCCAGGATGGCCCCGGCGCCCGCGGAACGCACCCGCGCGCTAGCAAGGAGCCGCAGGAAGGGGGGCACCGGTGATCATCGACTCGGACCAGCACCTCTACGAGACCGCCGGCACCTGGGCCGGGCACATCGACCCGGCCCACCGGGCCGACGCCCTCGGGCTCGGGCGGGACGAGCGGGGCTACACGTGGCTCACCTGGCGGGGGCAGCGCCTGCAGCTCGCCGACGTCCACCAGCCCGGCAACGTCGAGTGGTGCGGCGACCTGCGCGAGGCGCAGCGGCGCGGCGACCCGGCCCCCTACGACTACGACGAGCTGCTGCCGGCCGAGTACTGGGACCCCGCGGCGCGCGTGGCGTGGCTCGACCGGGCCGGCGTCGACGAGGCGATCTGCTTCCCGAACTACGGCCTGCTGTGGGAGCGCCGGCTCTCCGACGACCTGCCCGCCCTCACCGCGAACATGGGCGCCTGGAACCGCTGGTGCGCGGCGGTGGCGCACGACGGCGGCGGGCGGGTCCACCCGGTCGCCCACCTCACGCTGCGCGACCCGGTGTGGTGCCAGGCGCAGCTGCGCTCCCTCGCCGCGGCGGGGATCCGCATGGCGATGGTGGCGCCCGCGGCCGTCGACGGCCGCCCGCTGTCGCACCCCGACCACGAGCACCTGTGGGCCACGTTCGCCGAGCTCGGCATCACGCCGACGTTCCACGTGGCCGACCAGCCCCGCCTGCTCGACGACGCCTTCTACACCGAGCCCGACGCGTTCGTGCCCGTGATCGAGTCCGCGTTCCTATGGGTCCCGCCGGCGGTGGCGCTGGCCGACCTCATCCTCCACGGCGTGTTCGATCGGTACCCCGAGCTGCGCGTCGGCGTGGTGGAGCTCAGCTCCATCTGGGTGCCGCAGTTCCTCCTCGTGCTCGACGGCGCGGCCGACTTCACCACCCGCCTCAACGGCCGCCCGATCACGCCGCTCGAGCACCGGCCCAGCGACTACGTGCTCCAGCGCGTGCGCGTGTCGTCGTTCTCGTACGAGGACCCGGCCCGCCTCACCCGCAAGAGCGGGGACCTCTACATGGCGTGCAGCGACTACCCGCACTCGGAGGGCACGGCCACCCCGGTCGACGACTACCGCCGCGCCGGTTGCGAGCCCGAGGCGGCCCCCGGTCTGTTCGCCGGGAACGCCCGGTTCCTCCTGGGCGCCTAGCGGCGTTCGCGGAGCCGGCCCCGGAGGCGGGCGACGGTCGCCTCGAGCGACGCCACCTCCGCCTCCAGCTCGAGGATGCGGCGGATGCCGGGGAGCGTCATGCCCTCGCCGGCCATGGTCGACACGGCCTGCACGAGGTGGATGTCCTCCCGGGAGTAGCGGCGCTGCCCGCCCGGCGAGCGGGCGGGCTGCACCACCTCCTCGGTGTCGAGCCGGCGCACGAACGCGGCCTGGACGCCGAGCATGTCGGCCACCTGACCCACCGAGTACAAGGGCGCGTGCGGGTCGTCGAGGGGCAGGCGGCCGGGGAGCTCGTCAGGCAACGGCCTCCACCTTCGGCTCGGCGGTGGTCTCGATCGCCTTCTGGCCCTCGCTGACCGAGATGGGCACCTTGCGCGGCTTGGCCTTCTCGGCCACCGGTACCCGCAGGGACAGCACGCCATCGGCGTAGGTGGCCTCGATGCGGTCGGCGTCGAGGCTCTCGCCGAGGAAGAGCTGGCGGCTGAACGTGCCGAACGGCCGCTCGCCGACCACGAGCTCGACGCCCTCCTCCGGCCGACGCCGCTCGGCGTGGACGGTGAGGACGTTCTTCTCCACGGTCAGCTCGATGGAGTCGGCCGCGACGCCCGGGAGATCGAGCTCCACGACGAACTCCTCGTCGTGCCGCCAGGCGTCGATCGGCATGGCCGCCGGCCGGGCCGGGGTGCCGAACGCCTGCTGCGTGAGGCGGTCGAGCTCACGG
>DATFFY010000155.1:0-3135 GCA_035249805.1 Acidimicrobiales bacterium
GACCGGGTCCGGGCCGTCGGCGACGAGGTGCTCGACCGCGAGGCGGGCGACGGCGTACGGCCCGTGCGGCGCGGGCGGGGCCGACTCGTCGACGGTCGCCCCCGGCGCGAGCCGGTCGCCGTACACGTGGATCGTCGACACGTAGACCACGCGCCCCACGTCGGCGGTCCGCGCCGCCTCGATCACGTGACGGCCCATCAACGCCGTCTCCGCCAGCGCGCCGTCGGGGTCGGCGGCGGCCACGACCTCGTTGTGGCCGGCCAGGTGGACGACGGCGGGCAGTCCCTCCAGCGCCTCGGCGATGCGGCTGGCCGGGTCGAGCAGCTCGACGACCCGCTGGTCCTCCGTGCCGAGCCACGGCACGGGCTGGCGCACGAGCGCTCGCACCGAGGTGCCCCGCGCCACGAGGTCGGCGACGAGCCGGCTGCCGAGGAACCCGCCTGCGCCGGTGATCGCCAGCGCCGGTCCGCCCGCGCTCACGCTCCCAGCTGCTCGCGGTACCAGGCCACCGTCTCCACCAGGGCCTGCTCCACCGAGACCGTCGGCGCCCAGCCGAGCACCTTGCGGGCCTTCGCGGCCGAGAGGAACTGGCTGTCGATCTCGTGGGTGGCCGTCGCGCGGATGTCGAGCTCCAGGTCCGTGCCCGCGGCCTCCTGGAGCGCGGCCACGAGCTCGAGCACGGTGAGGGGCGTCTCGGTCGAGAAGTTGAAGGCCTCGCCCAGCACGGACGGGTCAGCCGCCATCGCCTCGACGAGCCGCAGGTAGGCGAGGGCGCCGTCGACCACGTAGAGGTAGTCGCGGACCATCGTCCCGTCGGAGCGGATGACCGGCCGCTCGCCGCGCAGGAGCGAGCGGATCGTCCCTGGCACGAGCCGCTCCCAGTTCCGGTCGCCGGGCCCGAAGAAGTTGCCGCAGCGCGTGATGCACACGGGCACGCCGAAGGTGCGGTGGTAGCTCGTGGAGATGAGGTCCGCGCACGCCTTCGACACGTCGTACGGGTTGACCGCGAGGAGGGGCATCTCCTCGTCGTACGGGAGCTGCGGTTGGGCCCCGTAGGCCTTGTCGCTGCTCGCGGTCACGACCTGCTGCACGAGCGGCGAGCGGCGCACCGCCTCGAGCACCGCCCAGGTGCCGGCCACGTTCGCCTCGTAGGTGCCGAGGGGGTTGCGGTTGGCCACGCCGACCTGGCTCTGCGCGGCCAGGTGGAGGACGGTGCGCACCTCGTAGTCGCCGAGCATGCGCTCCACGACGGCCTGGTCCTCCACCGCGCCGTGCACGACGGCGACCTTGTCGGTCCACGCGGCCGACACGGCCGAGGGGGGCATCTCGTCCCGCACGAGCACGACCACCGCCGCGCCGGCGTCGACCAGCTGCGCGGTGAGGTGGGAGCCGAGGAAGCCCGTCGCGCCGGTCACGGCCACGGGCCGGTGGCGCCAGAACGCCGGGTTCGGGGCCCAGGCGGACGCCACGTCAGGCCTCCTCGCCGTAGCCGAACTCGTACCCGGCGTCGTCGTCGCCCGGCCGGAGCTGGTTGAGGACCACCCCCAGGATGCGGGTCTGGTTGCGGATCAGGGCGGCCTTGGCCCGGTTGACCATCTGCACCGGCGTGCGGCGCGACTCGACGACGAGCACGGCGCCGGCGGCCAGCCGGCCGATGACGAGCGTGTCGGCCACCGGCAGGACCGGTGGGGTGTCGAGCAGGACGATGTCCGCCTCCTTGGCCAGCGCGTCGAGCAGGCGTCCCGTGCGGGGCGTGCCGAGCAGCTCGGTCGGGTTGGCGGACGCATGCCCTGCGGGGAGGAAGTAGAGGCCGCTGGCGGACGGGGAGCCCTTCGGCGGCGGCAGGAACTGGAGGCACTCCTCGATCTCGCGGCGGTCGTGGAGCACGTCGGCGACCCCGGGGACGTTGTCGGCGCCGAGGAGCCGGTGGGCGTCGGGTCGCCGGAGGTCGAGGTCGACGAGGACGACCCGCGGCCCGGCCAGGGCCAGGGACCGGGCCAGCATCACGCTCGTGGAGGTCTTCCCCTCGCCGGCCTGCGCGCTGGTGACCACGACGATCGGGTTGGCCAGGTCGTCGATGGCGACGAGCAGGTTCGACCGCAGGACGCGGAAGGCCTCGTCGCGGGTGGCCCGGCGGGACGCTGGGGAGTGCGGACCGCGGTTGCGCGCCATCAGCGCGCGTCCCCCGGCCGCTCCTGGCGCGGTCCGCGGCCACCGAAGGGGGCCTCGCTGCCGAGGGCCGGGATCACGCCGAGGACGGGCAGCTCGAGGCGACGCTCCACGTCGGCCGCGCTGCGCAGCGACACGTCGAGGTAGTCCAGGAGGAAGGCGAGCGCGGCGCCCCCGACGAGCCCGAACAGGGTGGCGAGGAGCACGGTGCGGATCTGGCCGTTGGGCTCGGGGACGGTGGGCACCTGGGCCCGCTCGAACACGTAGGCGGGGAGGCGGGGGACGGTCCCCTCGGAGTCGACGGCCGACGGCTCGAACTCCTGCACGGCCTCGACGAAGGCGTCGGCCAGCGAGTTCGAGAGGGCCTGCGCGGTCCCGGCGTCCTCGCTGCTCACGTCGATGTAGAGGAGCTGGGTGCCGGGCTCGAGCTTGACCTCCGTGTCCCGGACCACGTCCTTGGCGCTGAGGTCGAGATCGAGGTCGCGAAGGGCCTGGGCGGCGATCGGCTCGCTGTCGATCATCTTGGAGAACGTGAGCGTGTAGCTGCTCAGGGCCGCGATCCGGTCGGTGGTCAGCTCGTCGGTGGTCTCCGCGACGTTCTGGGAGCCCACGTAGATGGTGCTCCGGGCCACGTAGGTGGAGGTGGAGCTGGACAGCAGGAAGCCGGTCCCCGCGGCGAGGACGGTCGCGACGACGACCAGCCACAGCCGGCTGCGGAGGACGCTGAGGTATTGGCGGAGTTCCACAGTTGGCGAGGTCCACGCATCGACGGACGGTGCCGGAGCGGGCCGTACCCTAGCGTAGAGGGGTACGGATCCAGCCCCTGGTCAGGGGCCTGCCGGCCGCCGCAACGAGGAGCGAGAGAGCGATGGAGACCGACCGTCCGGGCGAGAGCAGCGAGGAGTTCTCCGTTCGCCTCTCCTGGCCGAAGGCCGGTGCAACGCCCCCGGACGCGCCCGAGCGCCC
>DATFFY010000156.1:0-8977 GCA_035249805.1 Acidimicrobiales bacterium
TGGCGCCGCGTGCTGGCCGTCGAGGTGGCCATGGAGATGCTCCTGCGGGCGCCCGCGGACGTCGGCCACCGCCTCCTGGCCGACGGGGCGCGGCTGCCGCTGCGGGACGGGGCCGCCAGCGCGGTCGTGCTCGTCAACTGCTTCCTGTTCCCCGCCGAGGTCGACCGGGTCCTCGGCTCCGACGGAGTCGTCGTCTGGGTCAACAGCAGCGGGTCGCAGACCCCGATCCACCTCACCTCGGACGAGGTCCTGGAGGCCCTCCCCGGCCGATGGACGGGCGTGACGAGCGGCGCGGGCGAAGGGCTGTGGACCGTGCTGCACCGCGACGCTTAGCGTCTACCCCCCATGGCGCGCATCGGCGAGCTCCTGGCCACCCGGCCCACCCTGTCGTTCGAGTTCTTCCCGCCGAAGAACGAGGAGATGGAGCGCGCGCTGGAGAAGGCCATCGGCGAGCTGGCCGAGCTGCGCCCCTCGTTCGTGTCGGTGACGTACGGCGCGCTGGGCAGCACGCGCGAGCGCACCCGCGACGTCGTCGTCCGCATCAACCGCGACCAGACGTTCCCGGCGATGGCCCACCTCACGTGCGTGGGCCACACGCGTGCCGACGTCGCCGCGCTGCTCGACGAGTACGCGGCCAACGGGGTCGAGAACATCCTGGCCCTCGGGGGCGACCCGCCTGCCGACGGCAGCGATCCCGGCGGCGAGTTCGAGTTCGCCAGGGACCTCGTCGAGGTCGTGCGCGCCCATCCGGCGGGCTTCTCGATCGGCGTCGCGGCCCACCCCGAGCTGCACCCGCGCTCCACCAGCACGGAGGAGGACCGCCGCCACCTGGCCGACAAGCTGGAGCTGGCCGACTTCGCGGTCACGCAGTTCTTCTTCGACATCGACCCGTACCTGCGCATGGTCGACGAGCTGGCCGACCTCGGCTGCGACAAGCCGATCCTCCCCGGCGTGATGCCCTTCATCAACGCCGGGGGCGTGCGGCGGATGGCGGCGATGAACGGCACGGAGATCCCGGCTCCGCTGCAGGAGCGGATCGACGCCCTGGCCGACGATCCGGACGGCATCGTGCAGCTCGGGATCGAGGTGGCGACCGGCCTCTGCGCGTCCCTCCTGGCCGAGGACGTGCCCGGCCTCCACCTCTACGCCCTCAACCGCTCCCACAGCTGCAAGGCCGTCCACACCAACCTCGGTCTGGGCTGAGTTGCCGCTTGCTCCGGTCGCCGCGGCGCCTCCGGCGCCGGTGCTCAGCCTCCGCAAGTGCCTCCGCGCGGGTCGGCGAAGCCGCCCGGCTCCGGCCTGCTACTCGGCCTCGGAGACCGCAGCACCGGCGAACTGGCTGTTGTAGAGGCGGTAGTAGGGCCCGTCGCGGGCGAGGAGCTCGTCGTGGGAGCCCTGCTCGACGATCCGCCCGTCCTCCATCACCAGGATCACGTCCGCGCCGCGGATCGTGGACAGGCGGTGGGCGATCACGAAGCTCGTCCGGCCCGTTCGCAGCCGGTTCATCGCCACCTGCACCTGGACCTCGGTGCGGGTGTCCACCGAGCTCGTGGCCTCGTCGAGGATGAGGATCGACCGGTCGGCCAGGAAGGCCCGGGCGATGGTCAGCAGCTGCTTCTGCCCGGCGCTGATGTTGTCGCCCTCCTCGTTGATGACGGTGTCGTAGCCGTCCGGGAGCGAGTGGACGAAGCGGTCGACGTAGGTGGCGCGCGCCGCCTCGAGGACCTCCTCCTCGGTGGCGTCGGGCTTGCCGTAGGCGATGTTGTCCCGGATCGTGCCGCCGAACAGCCAGGTGTCCTGCAGCACCATCCCGATGTGCGAGCGGAGATCGGCGCGGGGGAGGGTCGAGATGTCGCGGCCGTCGAGGGTGATGCGCCCGCCGTCGAGCTCGTAGAAGCGCATGATGAGGTTCACGAGCGTCGTCTTGCCCGCCCCCGTGGGCCCCACGATCGCGATCGTCTGGCCCGGCTCGGCCACGAGCGAGAGGTCGTCGATGAGGGGCCGATCGGGGTCGTACGAGAACGACACGTGCTCGAACGCGACGCGGCCCTCGACGTGCCGGCGCCCGGGGCGCCCGCGGTCGGGCACCTGCTCCTCGGCGTCGAGCAGCTCGATCACCCGCTCGAGGGAGGCGATGCCCGACTGGAAGACGTTCATCATCGAGGCGAGCTGGGTGAGCGGCATCGAGAACGTGCGCGAGTACTGGATGAAGGCCTGGACCTCGCCGACGCTGATCGCGCCGCTCGCCACCCGCAGGCCGCCCACGACCGCGACGAGGGCGTACTGCAGGTTGCCGGCGAACATGGTCGCCGGCTGCATGAGGCTCGACATGAACTGGGCGCCGAAGGACGCCTCGTACAGATCGTCGTTCGTCTGCCCGAACCGGCCCTCCACCTCCCGCTGGCGCCCGAACGCCTTCACGATCGCGTGGCCCGTGAACGTCTCCTCGATCTGCGCGTTGAGCGCACCGGTGTTGCGCCACTGCGCGATGTAGCGGGGCCGGGCCCGGTGGCCGATGGCCCGCATCGCCCACAGCGACAGCGGCACGGTGGTGAGCGCGACGAGCGCGAGGAGCGGCGAGATCCAGAACATCATCCCGGCCACGCCGAGGAGGAGCAGCACCGAGGTCAGCATCTGGCTGAGCGTCTGCTGCAGGCTCTGGGCCAGGTTGTCGAGGTCGTTCGTGACGCGGCTGAGCAGGTCGCCGCGGTACTGGCGGTCGATGTACCCGAGCGGGAGCTGGTTGAGCTTCTCCTCCGCCTGGGCGCGGAGGCCGAACATCAGGCGCTGGACCACGCCGGCCAGCGTGTAGGCGATGAGCACGCCGAGCACCGCGGCCGTCGTGTAGAGCAGGCCGGCTTCGATCAGGACGCGGTGGAGACGGCCGAAGCGGATGCCCTCCCCGTCCTGCAGCCCCTCGATGATCGTGTCGGTGCCCTGGCCGAGCACGCGCGGGCCGAGCACGTTGAGGACCGTGCTCGTGAGCGCCATGGCCGCGATGAGGACGAGGCGGGCGCGGTCGGGGCGGAGGAGGTCCCAGAGCCGGCGGACGGCGGCGCCGAAGTCCTCCGACCGCTCGGTGGGCACGCCGATGGCCCGGAAGCCGCCGGCCTGCGGGCGGCGGGTCTCGGCCGGGATCTCCCGCAGCTCCTCGTTCGGGTCGATGTCGGTGGTGTCGGTGGCCGTCATCGGCCGCCTCCGCTGCGGGCGGGCGAGCGACCCTCGGACTGGCCGATCTGCGACTCGACGATCTCGGCGTAGGTCGGGGAGGAGGCGAGGAGCTCGTCGTGCGTGCCCATGCCGACGACCTCGCCGTCGTCGAGCACCACGATCTGGTCGGCGGTGGAGATGGTCGACACGCGCTGGGCCACGATCAGCACCGCGGAGTCGCGCGTGTAGGGCGCCAGCGCCGCCCGGAGGCGGGCGTCGGTGGCCAGGTCGAGGGCGGAGAAGGAGTCGTCGAACAGGTAGATGTCCGGCTTGCGCACGAGGGCGCGGGCGATCGAGAGGCGCTGGCGCTGGCCGCCCGACACGTTCGCCCCGCCCTGCTCGATCGTGGCCTCCAGGCCGCCCGGCATGGCCCGCACGAAGTCCTCGGCCTGGGCGACCCGCAGGGCCTCCCACATCTCCTCCTCCGTGGCGTCGGGCTTGCCGTAGCGAAGGTTGCTCGCCACCGTCCCCGAGAACAGGTACGGCCGCTGCGGGACCAGGCCGACGGTGGACCAGAGCACGTCGGGGGAGAGCTCGCGCACGTCCACGCCGCCCACCCGCACCGCCCCGGAGGTGACATCGAACAGCCGGGGCACGAGGTTGACCAACGTCGTCTTGCCGGCGCCGGTGCTCCCCACGATCGCGGTCGTGGTGCCGGGTCGGGTCGTGAAGGAGACGCCGGTGAGCACCGGGTGGTGCGCCCCGGGGTAGTGGAACCCCACGCCGTCGAGCTCGAGCTCGCCGGGCCGGGCCAGCGCCCCGATCGGGTCGGCCGGTCGCGCCACCGAGGGCGGCGTGTCGAGGACCTCCTGGATGCGGACGGCCGCCACGGAGGCCCGCGGGATCATCGAGACCATGAAGGTCGCCATGACCACGGACCAGAGGATCTGCACCAGGTACGTCATGTAGGCGACGAGCGACCCGACCTGGAGGTCGCCGCGGGCGATGTGGTCGGCCCCGATCCAGACGACCGCGCAGCTCGACAGGTTGATCAGCAGGTTCACCATCGGGAACATCGACGACATCAGCCGCCCGGCCCGGAGGGACACGTCCGTGAGGTCCTGGTTGGCCCGGCTGAACCGCGCCCGCTCCTGCGGCTCCCGGACGAAGGCCCGCACGACGCGGATGCCGGCGATCTGCTCCCGGAGCACCCGGTTGATCTGGTCGATCCGCTCCTGCATCTTCTGGAACGCGGGGACCATCGCGGCGACGATCGCGCCGAGGATCACCGCGGCCGCCGGGATGGCGACCGCGAGCACGACGGACAGGCCGACGTCCTCGCGCAGGGCCATGATCACGCCGACGGTGATGGAGATCGGTGCGCCGATCGCCATCGTGCAGGTCATGACGACGAGCATCTGCACCTGCTGGACGTCGTTGGTGATGCGGGTGATGAGCGACGGCGCGCCGAACGCACCGACCTCCTGGGCCGAGAACTCGGTGACCTGGTGGAAGAGGTTCGCCCGCAGGTCGCGACCGAAGGCCATCGCCACCTGCGCGCCGTAGTACACGGCCCCGGCGGCGAACAGGCCCTGCACGAGCGTCACGCCGAGCATGACCATGCCCTCGCTCCGGATGAACGCCTGGTCGGGCTCGGGGACGTGGAGCACGCCCTTGTCGATGATGCGGGCGTTGATCGTGGGCAGCAGGAGCGCGGCCGTGGTCTGGACCGCCTGGAAGAGGATGATCAGCCCGAGCTGGCGCCGGTACGGGCCGAGGGTGGAGCGCAGGACCTTGACCAGCATCAGGCGCCTGCCCCGTGGAGGAAGAGGTGGACGATGCGCTTGGGCGGCAGCGGGGTCTCGATGAGCATCGGGTGGGTGAGGGTCAGGGTGAGCCCGCGCAGGGTGCGGGCGGCGTCGAGCGGGCTGACGGAGATGCGGTCCCGGTGGGCCTTGAACAGGTCGACGAGCGCCTCGCTGACGGTCACGGCGTCGCGGTGCCGGTGGAACCGCGGCCCGACCGCGGCCGTCACCCGCCACACCTCCAGCGAGCGCTGCTGGATGAGGTCCACGGCCTGCCGCAGCGCGACCTCGAAGTCGGCGCCCGGGTCGATCGCTCGGAGGGCGACCTCGACGGGCGCGGGGTCGAAGGCGGCCTCGACCACGGCCAGGAGGACCGCGTCCTTGTCGGGGAAGACGCGGAAGATCGTCCCCTCCGCGATGCCGGCGGCGTCGGCGATCTGCTTGGTGGTCACCTGCTCGCCGTGCTCGAGGAGCAGCGGCAGGGCGGCGGCCACGATCGCCGACCGGCGCTCCTCGGGCGGCAGCACCGCGGCTCGTCGCCGCACCGGCACGGCGGGGGTGGCAGGCGGGGCGGACATCGCCGCCACCTTATGAGTGAGGACTCACTCAGATCCAGTTCGTTGCGGTCAGCCGAGGGTGGCGAGGGCCTCGTTGAAGGTGGGGCTGGGGCGCATCGCCGCGGTGGTCCTGGCGGGGTCGGGCACGTAGTAGCCGCCGAGGTCGACGGGTGCGCCCTGCGCGGCGAGGAGCTCCTCGTCGATGCGGTCCTGCGCCTCCACGAGGCGGGCGGCCAGCGGGGCGAAGGTGGCGGCCAGCTCCGGGTCGGCCGTCTGCTCGGCCAGTGCCTCGGCCCAGAACCGGGTCAGCCAGGCGTGGCTGCCGCGGTTGTCGATCTCGTTGACCTTCCGGGACGGCGACTTGTTCTCGTCGAGGAAGCGGCCCACGGCCCGGTCGAGGGCGTCGGCCAGCACGGCCGCCCGGGCGTTGCCGGTGGCGTCGGCCAGGTGCTGGAAGGACGCGGTCAGGGCCAGGAACTCGCCCAGCGAGTCCCAGCGGAGGTGCCCCTCGCGCACGAACTGCTGCACGTGCTTCGGCGCGGAGCCGCCGGCGCCCGTCTCGAAGAGCCCGCCGCCGGCCATGAGGGGCACGACCGACAGCATCTTCGCCGAGGTGCCGAGCTCGAGGATGGGGAACAGGTCCGTGAGGTAGTCGCGGAGCACGTTGCCGGTGACCGAGATCGTGTCCTCGCCGTTGCGGATCCGCTCGAGCGAGCGGCGGCACGCGTCGACCGGCGCCAGGACCTCGATCTCGAGGTCGTCGGTGTCGTGGTCGGCGAGGTACGTGCGGACCTTGGCGATGAGCTGGGCGTCGTGGGCGCGGCCCTCGTCGAGCCAGAAGATGGCCGGCGCCTTCGTGGCCCGCGCCCGGGTGACGGCGAGCTTGACCCAGTCGCGTATGGCGGGGTCCTTCGTCTGGCACATGCGCCAGATGTCGCCGGCGGCCACCTCGTGCTCGAGCACGACGGTGCCGGCGTCGTCGAGCACGCGGACGTGGCCGTCGGCGGGCAGCTCGAAGGTCTTGTCGTGCGACCCGTACTCCTCGGCCTTCTGCGCCATGAGCCCGACGTTGGGGACCGACCCCATCGTCGACGGGTCGAAGGCGCCGTGGGCCCGGCAGTCGTCGATCACGGCTTGGTACACGCCGGCGTAGGAGCTGTCCGGGATGACCGCCTTCGTGTCCTGCTGCTCGCCGGCCGCGTTCCACATCTGGCCGGACGTGCGGATCATCGCCGGCATCGACGCGTCGACGATGACGTCGGAGGGGACGTGCAGATTGGTGATGCCCTTGTCCGAGTCCACCATCGCGAGGGCCGGGCCCTCGGCGAGCCCGCGCTCGATCCCGGCCTCGACGGCGGCGCGCACGTCGTCGGGGAGCTCGTGGAGCGAGGCGAGGAGCGCCCCCAGCCCCTCGTTCGGGCTGATCCCGGCGGCCTCGAGGGCCGGCCCGTGCTCGGCGAACACCGTCGGGAAGAAGGCCCGCACCGCGTGGCCGAAGATGATCGGGTCGGAGACCTTCATCATCGTCGCCTTGAGGTGCACGGAGAACAGCACGTCCTTGGCCTTGGCGTCGGCGATCTGCTCCGCGAGGAACTCCCGCAGCCTCGCGACGCGCATCACCGTGGCGTCGACGACCTCGCCCGCCTCGACCGGGACCGCGTCCCGCAGGACGGTCGTGGTGCCGTCGGCGGCCACCAGCTCGATGCGCAGCGCGCCGGGGTGCTCGATCGTGGCGGAGCGCTCGTTGGAGCGGAAGTCGTGCTCGCCCATCGTGGCGACGTGCGTGCGCGACTCGGGCGACCACGCCCCCATCGGGTGCGGGTGGGTGCGGGCGTACTGCTTCACCGATGCGGGAGCCCGGCGGTCGGAGTTGCCCTCGCGCAGCACGGGGTTCACCGCGCTGCCCTTCACGCGGTCGTAGCGGGCGCGGATGTCGCGCTCGGCGTCGTCGCGAGGCTCGTCCGGGTACTCGGGGAGGGCGTAGCCCTTCGCCTGCAGCTCGGCGATGGCCGCCCGGATCTGCGGGATCGACGCGCTGACGTTCGGCAGCTTGATGATGTTCGCCTCGGGACGGGTGGCGAGGGCGCCCAGCTCGGCCAGGTGGTCGTCGACGCGCTGCTCGGGGGCCAGGTGGTCGGGGAAGGCCGCGAGGATGCGCCCGGCCAGCGAGATGTCCCGGGACTCGACCGTCACCCCCGCCGCCCCGGCGAAGGCCTGGATGACCGGCAGCAGGGAGTACGTCGCCAGCGCCGGGGCCTCGTCGGTGTGGGTGTAGACGATCTTCTCGGTCACGATCCGAGGCTAGTGGGGCCACGGAACGCCTCGGACCGGGGAGTAGCGTTGGCCGGACTGGGTTGTCACACCACCTCCCTAGGGTGCGGCGTGTGACGAGATCGACGAGAGGGTTGGCGCCGGTGGCCGGAGGCCCTCAGCGGAAGCGAGCGACGGCGACCTCGGCCTTCGGGGTCTCCCGCCGCGAGAACCACGACGCCAGCGGCTTCTACGCACGCTTCGCCGCCCCCATCCTCAGCAAGGACGGCGTGGTCGAGCCGCCGGGCGTCGTCGACCAGATCTACGTCGGCGACGCCCGGTCGATGGACCGCGTCCGCCCCGCGTCGGTCGCCCTCGTCGTCACCTCGCCGCCGTACTTCGCGGGCAAGGCGTACGAGGAGGAGCTCGGCGAGGGCCACATCCCGGCGACGTACGTCGAGTACCTCACGATGCTCGAGGACGTGTTCGCCGAGTGCGTCGACAAGCTCGAGTCGGGGGGGCGCATCGCCGTCAACGTCGCGAACCTCGGGCGCAAGCCGTACCGCTCGCTGTCGGCCGACGTCATCGGCATCCTGCAGGACCGCCTCGGGCTGCTCCTGCGGGGCGAGGTCGTGTGGCGCAAGGCGAAGGGCGCGGGCGGCAACTGTGCGTGGGGCTCGTTCAAGAAGCCCGCCAACCCGGTGCTGCGCGACCTCACCGAGCGGGTCGTGATCGCGAGCAAGGGTCGCTTCGACCGCGCGGTGGAGCAGAAGGAGCGGGCCGCCCGCGGGCTCCCGTCCGTGGCCACCACCACGGCCGACGAGTTCATGGACGCCACCCTCGACGTCTGGGAGCTCGCCCCCGAGAGCGCCACCCGCGTGAACCACCCCGCCCCCTTTCCCGTCGAGCTCCCGTTGCGGCTCATCGACCTGTACACGTACCGGGACGACGTCGTCCTCGACCCGTTCATGGGATCGGGGACGACGGCGGTCGCCGCGGTCCGTTCCCGTCGCCACTACCTCGGGTACGACACCGACGAGGCCTACGCCCGGGCTGCCCGCGAGCGGGTCGCGGCCGAGGTCGAGGCCACCGCCGCACGCGAGGTCGTGCGCCCGGACCGCGCGTCGGTGGCGGCCCGAGACCTCCTCGTCGCGGCCGGGTTCTCCGTGGAGGACCAGCGGGCCACCAAGCGACGCCGCTTCGCCGGCGGCCTCG
>DATFFY010000157.1:0-2465 GCA_035249805.1 Acidimicrobiales bacterium
GGATCCACGGCAGCTGGGCCGACTACCTGGGCGAGCTCGCCGACCCCGCGGAGGCGCTCGACGCGCTCCTCCTGCACGCGCGCGCCTCGGCCGAGGCGGGCCATCCGCTCGACCCGGCCCCGCTGCGAGAGCTGCTGCCGCCCGAGGTCGTGGGCGGCCTGCGGGCGACCGTCGCCCAGATCGAGGTCGCCAACCTCGTCGGCAACACCGTCGACGGGCTGCTGGCCCGCGCCACGCGGGCCCGGCCGCTGGACCCTCCTCGGGCTGCAGCCGAGCTCGCCACCGTCGCCATCGCGCTGCCGGTCGCCCTGCCGATGCTCGCCGTCGCTGCGTCGATGCGCGCCCTGCGTCGGTTGGCTCCCGAGGTGCCCGAGGTGCAGATGCCCCCGGCCGGGGAGGCCAACCTGCTCGTGCACCTGCTCGCCCGTGCCGTCCCGAGCTACCTCGCCAACGCCGGGCTCCGCCTCGCGCTGCTCCGCCTACCTGTGCCGATCGCCGTCGGGGTCAAGGCCGGACGCACCGCGGCAACCCTTCGCATCGGCCGCGGCGCCATCGAGGTCGACAACGGGGTGCGGCCCGACGCCGCGCTGGTCGTCGAGGGCGACGTGGCCCCGCTCCTGCAGCTGGCCACCGGTCACCTCGTGCGCGAGATCGGCTCGCTCCGCGTGAAGCGCAAGTGAGCGACCCGGTGAGCGAACCAGCAGCACAGTGCACTCCGGCGACCCGCAGCGTCGACGAGCTCACCGGGAGAGCGCGATCGACCGCGAGGCCCATCCGGTGAGTCTCCGCGAACGGCTGTCGACGCTCGTCGGCGCGGACCACGTCCACGACCCCGCGGACTGGCTGGAGGACATCACCGAGCACCCCGCCGGGAAGGCCGAGCTCACCGTGTCGCCCGGCTCGCGGGAGGAGGTCGTCGCGGTGATGCTGTGGGCGGCCGCGGAGGGCGTGGCGGTCACGCCGGTGGTCGCCGGGTACAACGTCGCCGGCATCGCCATCCCCCAGGGCGGGATCGTCCTGGACCTGCGCCGGCTCGACCGCCTCGAGGTCGACGAGGACACCATGACCGTCGTCGTCGAGCCGGGCGTGACCTTCGAGCGGCTCAAGGCCCACCTCGACGCCCACCACCCGGACCTCGCGTACACGTACCCGTTCGCCCCGCCGTTCACGTCGGTGCTGATGAACGCCCTCCTCGACGGCCTCAACAACCTGTCGTTGCCGGGTGGCGCGATGGGGCGGTGGGTCACCGGGGTCGAGGCGGTGCTGGCGGACGGCAGCGTCGTGCGCACGGGCACGGGGGGCGTGGTCGACCGGTGGTTCGCCCGGGCGCCGCTGCCCGACCTCACCGGGCTGTTCCTCTCGACCCAGGGGACGACCGGCGTCGTGCTGCGCGGCGGCCTCGCCCTCGTCCCCAAGCCGCACCACCGGACGCGGTGGTTCGCGTTCTGCTGGTCGCTGGACGACGCCAACCGCGCGATGCGGGCCCTGGCCCGCACCGGGTCGGTCGACGACGTCGGCTGCATGACGTGGCCGTCGGCCAAGCTGCTCTTCGGCGCCACCCGCGAGCTGGTCAGGGCCGAGGACGAGCCGCTGGCCTTCCTGTTCATCGACCTCACGGGCGCGTCGGCCGCCGAGCTCGACGCCCGCCAGGAGCTGGCCCGAGGGATCCTCGCGGACGCGGGGGTCGACCCGCCCTTCGACGTCGCGCACCTCGTCGAGCTCATGCCGGGCATGGCGAAGCTGGCGGAGCTGCCGACCACGCTCGACTTCCTCCTCGACTTCCCCGGCGGCGGCCTCGCGTGGGTCGGCTCGTACGGACCGCCGGGCGCGTGGGTCGACGGGGCCGGCGCGGGCCTCGCCGCGCTGGAGCGCCACGGCTTCCCGCCCTTCCTCGTCGCCCGCCCGATGGAGGGGGGCCGGTACCACGTGCTGCGCTTCGTGGCCTGCTTCGACCGCGGCGACGAGGAGGAGGTCGGGCGCGTGCGGGCCTGCATGGCCGAGCTGGCCGACGTCGTCCTCGACCACGGCTACGTGCCGTACAAGGCGTCGGCCGACGCCGCCCGTCGCATCGTCGAGCGGGCCGACCCGGGATGGGTCGACCTGCTGCGGCGCGTGCGGGACGCCCTCGACCCCGAACGGCGGATGAACCCGGGTCGCTGGCCGGGCACGTGACGACCGCGCTCGCAACGGACCGCGCCCTGTTCGTGCGCGTGCCTCGGCTGGCCGACCTCGTCCCGTTCCTGCCGCTGGCCGACGGGCTCCCCACGCCGGTCGACCGGATCGACGACCGCTTCTGGGTCCAGCGCGACGACCTGACCGACTCGCGCTACGGCGGCAACAAGGTCCGCAAGCTCGAGCACCTCCTCGCCATCGCCGCCCGCCGTGGCGGCCCGGTGCTGACCGCGGGCGCCACGGGCAGCCACCACGTCGTGGCCACGGCGGTCCACGCCGGCCGCCTGGGCCTG
>DATFFY010000158.1:0-8648 GCA_035249805.1 Acidimicrobiales bacterium
GGTGGCTCGGTGCTGTGGGACCTCGCGCCCGACCTCGTCGCCCGCGCGGTGCCAGGCGGGCGGCTCGTGCTCAGCGGCGTGCTCGAGGACCGGCTGGGCTCGCTCCTGGCCGCGCTGCCGGGCTGCGGCGAGCTGGCCCGCGTGACCGAGGCCGGCTGGGCCGCGGTCGCCCTCCTCCGAACTGGCGCCTGATGTGCCGCGTTCCCGGCGACCTTCGAGCGCCAGTTCACGGGGGGCGGTGCCAGCGGCGGACCTCGGCCACGTCCTCCAGCCGCAGCGCCCGGTACACGTGGGGGAAGTCCTCGCCCGGGGCGCCCTCCTCCCAGCGCAGGTCCGCGGCGATGGCGTCGCCGTGGAGCCGCAGCAGGACGAGCTCGTCGTGGCCGGCGAAGTGGCGCTCGATCGTGGCGGGCAGCTGCGCCTCCGTCGAGCAGTGCACGAAGCCCTGCGTCAGCAGACTCGGGGTGTCGATCTCACCGACGAGCTCCGCCGTCGACCACGCCGCCGGCGTGGCGATGTGGAAGATCGGGCCCGGGGCGACGGCGTCGTGGCTCACGCCAGGGAAAACTAGGGTGCGCCGCCATGTCGAGGAGCTTCCCGGACGGGTTCCGATGGGGGACCGCCACGGCCGCCCACCAGATCGAGGGCGGCAGCTGGAACAACGACTGGTGGCGTTGGGAGCACACGCCCGGGTCGGGCTGCGCGGAGCCGAGCGGGGACGCCTGCGACAGCTGGAACCGGTGGCCCGAGGACGTGGCGCTCGTCGCCGACCTCGGCCTCACCGACTACCGCTTCTCGCTCGAGTGGAGCCGGATCGAGCCCGAGGACGGCGAGTGGTCGACGGCCGCCCTGGACCGGTACCTGCGCCAGTGCGAGGCCCTGCTCGAGCACGGCATCGACCCGGTCGTCACCTTCCACCACTTCACGACGCCCCGCTGGCTGGCCGACCAGGGCGGGTGGGAGTCGCCGGCCACCGCCGACCGCTTCGCGGCGTACTGCGAGCGGGCCGCCGCCCACCTCCGCGACGGGCTCCGCCGGGCCTGCACGATCAACGAGCCGTCGATGGTGTCGACCATCGGGTTCCTCTGGGGGGTGTTCCCACCCGGCAAGCGCGACGCGGAGCTCCGCCGCAAGGTCAACGAGATCATGGTCGACGCGCACCGCAAGGCCGTCCCCGCCATCCGCTCGGCCGCGCCGGGGGTGCCCGTCGGCATCACGCTCGCGATGAGCGACTACCAGGCCGTCGACGGCGGCGAGTCCCGCCTCGAGCGCATCCGGGCCGGGATGGAGGACGTCTTCTTCGCGGCGACCACCGGCGACGACTTCGTCGGTGTCCAGACGTACTCGCGCACCCGCGTCGGGCCCGACGGCGTGCTGGGCAACGAGCCCGGCGTCCCGGAGCTCGTCATGGGCTACGAGTACTACCCCGAGTCGCTCGCCGCGACGATCCGCCGGGCCTGGGAGGTGACGAAGGGGGAGGTGCCGATCCTCGTCACCGAGAACGGCATCGGCACCGACGACGACGCCCAGCGGATCGCCTACGTCCGCACCGCCCTCGAGGGGGTCCTGGACTGCCTCGACGAGGGCATCGACGTCCGCGGCTACACGTACTGGAGCCTCCTCGACAACTTCGAGTGGGCCTACGGCTACGGCCCCCGCTTCGGGATCGTCGAGTGCGACCGGGCCACCTTCGTACGCACCCCCAAGCCCAGCGCCCGCTGGCTCGGCCGGGTGGCCCAGGCCAACGCCCTGGTCGATTGATGCGTGCGGACTATGGCGCCGGGGCGCCGACTGCGTAGCGTGATCACCCGTGTCGACCGCGACCGAGCTCCTCGACAGGGTCACCCGCGGCCGGGCCGACAAGCTCCTCCGCTACAGCGGCGCGTCGGTGGTCGGCGTCGTCCTCACGCAAGCCCTCCTGGTCCTCTTCGTCGGCATCCTGAACGAGGACGCGGAGCTGTCGAACCTCGCGGCGGTGATGCTGACGTCGGTGCCCGTCTTCTACCTGAACAAGCGCTGGGTGTGGGGCAAGGCCGGCCGCGCGCGGATGCGCCGTGAGGTCCTGCCGTTCTGGGGCTTCACCCTGCTGGGCCTCGTCGTCTCGACGGTGCTCGTGACCGTGGTCGACAACTACAGCGATCGCACGTGGCCGGTCCTCGTGGCCAACGTCGCCGGCTTCGGGATCGTCTGGGTGGCGAAGTTCCTCTTCCTCGACGCGGTCGTGTTCGGCATCGTCGACGAGGAGGAGCCCGCGGCGTGATGGACCCCGGTCTCCGGCGGTTCGCGGAGGCGGCTCGCGGGTTCATGCCGGCGGAGGAGGGACTGGCCCTGCACGACGCGGCCAGCCGGCTCGACGTCCCCGGCCCCCTTCTCGAGGTCGGCTCCTACTGCGGGAAGTCGTCCGTCTACCTCGGCGCCGCGGCTCGGGCGCAGGGCCGCGTCCTGTTCGCCCTGGACCACCACCGCGGCTCGGAGGAGAACCAGAGGGGCTGGGAGTGGCACGAGCCCGACCTGGTCGACGCCGCCATCGGCAAGATGGACACGCTGCCCTGGTTCCGCCGCACCATCCACGACGCCGGCCTGGAGGGCACGGTCGTCGCGCTGGTCGGCGACTCCCCGGCCGTCGCTCGGGCCTGGGCGACCCCGCTGGCCTTCCTCTTCATCGACGGCGGCCACGGCGTCGAGCCGGCCCGCCTCGACTACGAGCTGTGGACGCCGCACGTCGCCGCCGGCGGGATCTTCTGCATCCACGACGTCTTCCCGAACCCGAAGGACGGCGGCCGGCCGCCGTACGAGCAGATCTACCGGCCGGCCATGAGGTCCGGCCGGTTCGAGGAGCTGCACGCCGTCGGCAGCCTCCGCGTCCTGCGCCGCGTCCCGGACCGCCCGTCGACCGGCTGGACGGCGTAGCCCATCGTTCTCGCGACGGCTCGTACACGGTTGTGTACCGCCGGCGTCGCGAGTTCCCGGTGCTAGAGGCTGATCAGGCGGGGGAGGACCGAGTCGTGGTCGACGAACAGGGCGGACGCGGGGCTGGCGCCCACGAGGGCGTCGGCGCAGAGGACGACCGAGGCGGCCGTGTACGTCGACCGCTCACCGGCCGGGAAGCGGGACTCCTGCGGGAAGACGGTCCCGGTCCAGTAGCGGCCGTCCTCGTCGTGGCGGAACTGCTGGGCCCACTCGAAGAGCATCTCGGCGGTGGCCCGGTCGCCGACGGCGAGGTGGGCCATGGCGCACTCGCAGGTCTCGGCCACGGTGACCCAGGGGCGGTCGGAGACGCAGCGGACGCCCCTGCCGTCGAAGGAGAACGTCTCGAAGCGCTCCTCGAGGCGGGCCCGCCCCGCGTCGCCGAGCACCACGCCGGTGAGCACGGGGTAGTACCAGTCCATCGCCCACCGGTGCTTCGGCGCGAACGCCTCGGGCACCTCGGCGACGACGCGGGCGAGGCGGGCGGCCGACAGCTCCCAGTCGGGGCGCTCGTGGCCCAGCAGCTCGGCCAGCGCGATCGCGCAGCGGAGGCTGTGGCAGATCGACGACGAGCCGGTGAGCAGGGCGAAGCTCCAGGGGGTGCCGTCGGCGTGGCGGGCCCAGAGGATCTCGCCGCGCGGGGTCTGCAGGTCGAGGACGAAGTCGATCGCCTTCTCGACCACCGGCCACAGCTCCTCGGCGAAGCCGCGGTCCTGGTGCACCAGCCAGCGGTGCCACACGCCGGCGGCCACGTACGCGCACACGTTCGCGTCGAGCTTGTCCTGCTCGACCGCGGTGCCGCCGTCCGCGTCGCCGATGTAGTACTGGTGCCACGAGCCGTCGTCGCGCTGGAGGTGGGAGAGCCACTCGTAGGCGCGGTCGGCGGCGGCGCGGTGGCCGCCGAGGTCGAGGGCCATGGCCGCCTCGACGTGGTTCCACGGATCGCTGTGGCCGCCGGGGAACCACGGGATCATCCCCGAGGGCAGCTGCCACTCGGCGATGCCGTCCACGGTGGCGTGGAGGTCGGCGGCGGAGACGAGGCCGGGGACGTCGATGGGCATGGCGTCAGGGCTTCCCTGTGGGCTTGCTGGCGTAGACGACGAGGCTCTTGCCGAGGACGGGGTTGAGCAGGCGCTCGGTCCAGCGGGTGACGGTGCCCATCGGCTGGATCTGGGCGATGTCCCACAGGAGGACCTGCAGGTACGCCTTCACGAGCGGGTGCTCGTCGTTGGTCGGCCCCACGGCGCACCGGAGCCACCAGTACGGCGAGTGCAGGGCGTGGGCGTGGTGGGCCGCGCCCGGGCGCAGGCCGGCGTCCCGCATGCGGCGGCGGAGCTGCGGCTCGCTGAAGATGCGGACGTGCCCGCCCTCGACGAACGGGGCGTGGTACTCGTCGGACAGCGCCCAGCAGATGTGCTCGGGCAGCCACGAGGGGACGGTGGCGGCGATGGTGCCCCCGGGCTTGAGGACCCGGAACACCTCGTCGAGGGCCTGCTGGTCGTCGCTGACGTGCTCGAGGACCTCCGAGGCGATGACGCGGTCGAAGGTGTCGTCCGGGAAGGGGAGGGCGAGCGCGTCGCCGTTCGTGGTGACCGCCATCGAGCCGGGCCCGCCACCGGCCTCGCCGGCGTCGCGCATCGCGGCGAACAGGCCGCCGACGTCCTTCAGCTCGGCGGCGGAGTAGTCGAACGCGACGACGCGGGCGCCGCGCCGGAACGACTCGAACGCGTGTCGGCCCGCTCCGCAGCCCATGTCCAGGAGGAGGTCGCCCTCCCGAACGCCCAGCCGGTCGAAGCGGACGGTCAGCACGGGCTAGCGGTTCTCCAGCTCGATGCGGATGCGGTACTGCTCGACGGTCTTCTTGGCCGTGTGCATCCACGACCACCGGTCGATGATGCGCTGGCGGCCCCGCCGACCCACCGAGTCGCGCAGGCCGGGCTCGGACAGGGCCCAGCGGATCTTCGCGGCGAGCGCCTCGCTGTCGCCGGGCGCGACGAGCAGGGCCGTGTCGCCGTCGTCGCCCACGACCTCGGGGATGGCCCCGCCGGTGGTCGCCACGAGCGGCGCACCGCAGGACATGGCCTCGATGGCGGGGAGGGAGAACCCCTCGTAGAGCGACGGCACCACCGCCAGCTCGGCCTCGGAGTACAGCTCGATGATCCGCTCCTCGGGCACGTCGGTGACGAACTCGACGTGCTGCTCGAGGCCGAGCTTCTTGATCGTCTCGTCGCTCGCCCCGCCCGGCTTGCGGCGGCCGATGACCACCAGGTGCACGTCGTCGCGCTCGGTGCGGAGCTTGGCGACGGCCTCGAGGAGGAACTTCAGGCCCTTCATCGCCACGTCGGCCGATGCCGTGGTGACGAGACGACCCGGGACGACCTGGACCTCAGGGAGCGGCCGGAACAGGTCGATGTCGACGCCCACGGGCACCACGGCCATGCGGTCCGGGTCGACCTTGTGGTCCGCGACGATGTCCTTGAACGAGTTCTCCGACACCGTGATGATCCGCTTGAGGCGACGGGCCACCTGCGTCTGCATGTCGACGAACGAGTACCAGCGACGCAGGGTGAGCTTCTTGTACCAGCTGGTGGCGGCCTCGATCTCGAGGCGCCGGTCGACCGTGATCGGGTGGTGGATCGTGCCCAGGACGGGGATGCCGAGCTGCCGCTCGATGAGGAGCAGGCCGTAGCCGAGGCACTGGTTGTCCTGGACGATGTCGAACTCGCCGCTGCGGTGGCGGAGGTGGTCCCACGCCCGCATCGAGAAGGCGAGGGGCTCGGGGAAGGTGCCCATCGTGAAGGCGCCGACCTCGACCAGGTCGGTCCAGCTCTTCAGCTCCCAGATCCCGGGCTGCCGCATCGGGAAGTGGTCGTTGTAGATGTCGAGGCTGCGCAGCTCGACGAGCGGGACCCGCTCGTCGAGGATCGGGTAGGGCTGCCCGCCGAGCACCTCGACGTGGTGGCCCAGGTCCACGAGCGCCTTGCTGAGATGCCGGCTGTACACCCCCTGGCCACCGACGTGGGGCTTCCCGCGGTAGGTCAGGTAGGCGATCCGGAGGGGGGTGTCCTCGGCCATGGACCGCCAAGCCTTTCGGGCCGTTGACCCATCGGTCAAGCCGCGTCAGGCCCGCTCGACCCGGACGGCATCTCCCACAGCGATGGTCCCGGCCTCGACGATCGACGCGTAGACGCCGAGGTTGTTGTCGTGGTGGTCCCGGAGGGTGGCCGAGATCCCCGCGTCCCGCTCCAGGCCGGGCTGGGCCCGGGGCGGCATGCTGCAGCGGGGCGTCGGCATGAGCACCTGGCTGCGGACGCTGCCGGCCTCGACCGTGGCCCAGACGTCCTCGGCCCACTCGTCGCCGTCGACCTCGAACAGGGCCGTGGGCCGGAAGCGCCGGACGTCCCACACCCCCTCGGGGTGGAGGCGGGCGGCTGCGGCGAGGCTGGCGGTGGTGAGCCAGTGGGCGTCGGCCAGGTCGAGCCACGTCCCCTGGGGCCCGGGCCAGTCGAACACCGGCGTCGACTCGTCGGACATCCCCGAGTACATCTCCATCGGGTACACGACGTCGGCCGGCGGGGCCTCGAGGCGGACCTCGTGGTCGAGCCAGGCCGACAGGGCGCCGTGGACCCCGGGGTCCGCGGCCTGGTGCTCGCTGCCGTCGGGGAGCGTGATGACGACGTCGTCGCCGACCCGCCGAGCCGACGCGTGGAGCAGGTCGGCGTAGCGCTTGCCCGACAGCACCTTCTCGGCCGCGGGATCCACGATGGCGAGGCCGCGGTCGCCGGGCGCCCCGCCCGGCCGGAGGTCGAGGCGCTCGACCCGTTCGCCCTGCAGCGACTTCACGGGGTAGCGCCAGACCTCCGCCACCGTTCCGACCACGTCCATGCCCCGACCCTATGCCGGAGGCGTGACCGGCATCGGCCGACGACATCGCGGATCGTCACCTCTCCCTAAGGTCGGGGCGTGCGCGCCGTCGTCCAGCGGGTGAGTCGGGCCCGGGTCACCGTCGACGGCGAGGAGGTCGGCGCGATCGGCGCGGGCCTGTGCGTCCTCGTCGGCGTCACCCACGACGACGACCCGGCCGCCGCCCGGAAGCTGGCCGACAAGCTCTGGCACCTGCGGATCCTCGACGACGACGCGGGCGTGATGAACGTCGCGCCCGCGGACGCCGGCGCCCCGTTGCTCGTGGTCAGCCAGTTCACGCTCTACGCCGACACGACCAGGGGCCGGCGGCCCTCGTGGCTGGCCGCGGCCCGGCCCGAGGTGGCCGAGCCCCTCGTGGAGGAGGTCGTGGCCGCCCTCCGGGGGCTCGGCGCGGCCGTGGCGACCGGCCGCTTCCGGGCCGAGATGGCCGTCGAGCTCGTCAACGACGGCCCGGTCACCCTCATCGTCGAGGTGTGACGGCACTAGGTTCCGCCGGTCATGGAGCCTGGGACGAGGTCGCTGCCGGCGTGGTTCGACGACGCCAAGCTCGGCATCTTCGTCCACTGGACCGCGGCGGCGGTGCCCGCGTTCGCTCCGGTCACGGAGTCGCCCTTCGACCTCGCGGCGGCCGACGGCTGGGAGGAGGCGATGCGGTGCTCGCCCTACGTCGAGTGGTACCAGAACTCCGTCGCCATCGACGGCAGCCCGGCCCAGGCCCACCACCGCGAGCACTACGGCGACCTCCCGTACGACGCCTTCGTCGAGGAGTTCCTCGCCGGGCACGCGGGCTGGGACCCGGCGCCGTGGGCCGACCTGTTCGAGCGGGCCGGGGCCCGCTACGTCGTGCTCGTGACGAAGCACCACGACGGCGTGCTCCTGTGGCCCAGTGCCACGGCCAACCCCCACAAGGGCCGTTGGGCCGCGGACCGCGACCTCGTGGGCGAGCTGGCCGGCGCCGTGCGGGGGCGGGGCCTGCGGTTCGGCACGTACTACTCCGGCGGCCTGGACTGGACCTTCGGCGGCCTGCCCATCACCGATCTGGCGTCGATGTTCGGCGCCATCCCGCAGTCGCCCGAGTACCTCGCCTACGCCGACGCCCACTGGCGGGAGCTGATCGAGCGCTATCGGCCCGACGTCCTGTGGAACGACATCGGCTACCCGGCCGCCGCCGACCTCGACGGGCTGTTCGCCGACTACTACGCCGTGGTGCCGGAGGGCGTCGTGAACAACCGGTTCGACTGGATGGCCCAGTCGTCCGGCGCCCGCCACTGCGACTTCACCACACCCGAGTACTCGACGACCGGGGACCCGGACCGCAAGTGGGAGGCCACCCGGGGCATCGGCACCTCGTTCGGCTACAACCGCCAGGAGCCCGAGGAGAGCTACCTCGCCCCCGACCGGCTCGTGCGGATGTTCGTCGACGTCGTGGCCCACGGCGGGAACCTCCTCCTGAACGTGGGCCCGACCGCGCCCGGGGTCATCCCCTGGGTGCAGGCCCAGCGGCTGCTCGCCCTCGGTTGGTGGCTCCGCACGAACGGCGCCGCCATCTACGGCACCCGCCCATGGGCGCGGGCCGAGGGCACCACCGCGGCGGGGGACCAGGTCCGCTTCACCCTCGGCGACGGCGCCCTGCACGCGATCGTGCTCGGCACCCCGGCCGAGGCCACCGTCGAGCTGCTCGACGTCGCGCTCGCGCCCGAGGCGACCGTCGAGCTCCTCGGCCACGACGCCCCGCTCCGCTGGCGAGCGACCGAACG
>DATFFY010000159.1:0-2090 GCA_035249805.1 Acidimicrobiales bacterium
CGCCGCGTCACCAGCCGCGACACCACCAGCGGAGTCCTCCTCCTCGTCCTCGGCCGGCTCCGAGGAGTGGTCCGCCGGCTCGTCGGGCCGGTCCCACTCGAGGTGGAGGTCCGCCATCTCGTCGAGGACGAGGTCGTCGGCCAGCACGCCCTGCTCCAGCGCGGCGACGAGGTCGGTGAGCAGGCCCTGGCCGACGTCGGCGAGCAGCGCCTGGCCGAACTGCCCGGCCCGTCCCGTCATCGTCAGCGTGCTCACGAGGCCGACGACGGTGGCCCCGGCTCCCTCCGATCGCAACGTGGCGTTGATCGTGGCCTCGGCCCGGCCGACGCCGTCGATCTCGTCGCCCACCACGTCGAGGACCATCCGGTGGGCGTGGTCGTCGCGCCAGGTGAGCGCGACCGTGCCGCCGTAGCGGGCCGTGATCGGGCCGATCTTCACGGTGAGGGTGCCGTGGCAGGCCAGTCCGTCCGTCGCCTCGAGCTCGGCCCCGGGCAGGGCCGAGGCGAGGAGGGTGGGATCGCCCGCGACCGCCCAGGCCCGCTCGAGCGGGACGCGGACACGGGCGGTGTGGGTCAGCTCCACGACCGCACAGCCTCCCTCACGGGAGGTCCCCAACCTTGGCGAGGCCGCGGAGGGCGAACGTCCAGAGGACCACGAGCGAGCCCACCAGCGCGAGGAGCCCGGGCCAGGTGCCGGACCACGTGACGTGCCCGACCATCCCCTGCCGGGCCAGCTCGAGGATGTTCGTGACGGGGTTGACCCGGGCGATGGCGTGGACCCAGCCGGTCTGCTCCGACAGCGGCACCTGACCGGTCGACAGGAACGTCGGGAAGAAGATGCCGATCTGGATGACCGCGAACGTCGAGGCCATGTTCACCGACCGGTACACGACCCCCAGCGTCCAGCCGATCGACATCGCCACCACGCCGAGCATGGCGACCGCGAGCACGGCGACGCCGGCCAACCCACCCGGGAACTCGGCCCCGAGCACGAGGCCGAAGAGGAACACCACCGAGCTCACGAGCGCGCCGCGCACGAACCCGGAGAAGAGCGAGCCGAGGAACACGGCGGCCCGCGTGCCCGGGGTCAGGAGCAGTCGGTCGAAGAAGCCGCTCTGGATGTCGCGGGCGGCCGGCAGCGCCGCGCCCAGGCCCGCGAACGCCGCGCCCTGCACGACGCCGAAGGCGAGCACCCAGGTGACGGCGTCCTCCGTCGGGTAGTCGGGCAGATCGGTCAGGCCCTCGAACGCGCCGGAGAAGAACACCACGAAGAACAGCGGCATGATCGCGAGCATCAGGAACGTCACCGGCACGCGCGCCGTCTGCACCAGGCTGCGCCGGGCCAGGGCCAGCGAGACGGGCAGCCAGTGCGGTCCCCGATGGGTGCGGGCGGCGGCGGTCATACCGTGGACGTCGCCCGCTTGATCCGACCCCGCAGCGCGACGTTGGCGATCGTGGCCGTGATCGCGCAGAAGCCGGCCGCGATCGCGAGGGACAGCGCCGCCTCGGACCAGTCGAGGCCGGTGATCACCTGGTGGCGGATGCCGTCGATCATCGTGGTCACCGGGTTGATCTCCGCGAACGACTTCACGATGCCCTCCATCGCGGACGTCGGGAAGAACGCCGACGAGCCGAACAGGAGCACGAAGGCCAACGGGAACAGGCCGGCGATCGACTCGATCGCGCTGACCCGGAACGCGATCGCGGTCGCCATGCCGCCGATGGCGACGCCGAGGGTCATGCCGTACAGCACGAGGATGGCGATGCCGGGCACCCCGGCGTCGACCCGCACGCCGAACGCGGCGTAGATGCCGATGAAGGCGAGTGCCTGCACGCCGCACCCGATGGCCATGCCGGCCAGCCGCCCGATGATGATCGAGGTGCGAGCCACGGGCGACACGAGCAGGCGGTCGAAGAACCCGAGGTTCAGGTCGATGGCCGTGTCGGTCCCCGCGCTCAAGCCGCTGAAGAGCGCCGACTGGGTGATCGACGCGGGCAGGAGGAACTGCAGCATCGAGTCGACCTCGGGGAACCCGGGCAGCTCGGTGGCGTTGCCCATGATCGAGCTGTTGGTGGCGGCGATGAACAGCG
>DATFFY010000160.1:0-3894 GCA_035249805.1 Acidimicrobiales bacterium
GCTCGCCGAGGACCGACGCGCCGGGGTCGTCGGCGACGGCGTGGCGCACGCCGGTGAGGTCCACGGCGTGACCGACCTCGAGCGCCTTCCAGGCCGGGCTGAGCAGCACGGCCGCGCCGCCCAGCTTGCTGATCGCGTTGACCGCGACCACGAACTCCGGCCGGTTCGTCAGCATCACGGCCACGCGGGAGCCCCGGCCGACGCCGAGGCCGGCCAGGTGGCGGGCGAACGCGTTGCTCCGCGCGTCGAGCTCGGCGAACGAGAGCCGGTCGTCGTCGCTGAGCACCGCGTCGCGCTCGCCCAGCCGCTCCGCGGCCCGCTCCAGCGCGCGGTGCACCACCCCCTCAGCCATCGAAGAACATTGTTCTCGTTTCAGGAGATTGGCGTCAACACGAGGCGTGTGTAGGGTTCCGGCCCGTGGTCAGGGGACGACCGGGGATGGTTCGGCGCGGCGCGCTCGCGCTGGTGATGGGGCTGCTGGCCCCGTTCCTGGCGCCGGAGGACGCGGAGCCGGCCGACGCGAGCATGACGCTGTGCGGGCGGCGCGACCTGCCCGAGACCGGGGTCCCGGGCGACGTTCCGATGGCCGACCAGCGATCGGGCCGGGCCGACCTCGGCTACAACTGCGGGCTCGCCGTCGTCGGGCACAGCTCGCTCGGGGGCCGCGGCAACAACGCGAACATGGCGTGGTCCGGGGACTGCGCGTACATCGCGGGCGCGGGCGTCGCCGTCGTCGACGTCAGCGACCCGGCCGACCCGAAGCACGTCACCACCCTGCACACCGGCGGGACCGAGGCGTCCCTCGAGACGATCCACGCCGTCGACGCGCCCGACCGGTCGATCCTCGTGGCCGGGCGCTACGGCATCGGCGGGGCCAACGGCTTCCCCGGGATGGCGCCCGTCGACGTCTTCGACGTGAGCGACTGCACCCGGCCGACGCTCCTGTCGACGATCCAGTTCCCGTCGAACGTCCACAACCTGACGTTGACGGCGGACGGCAGGCGGGTCTGGTCGACGCTCCCGCTGCAGGCGGCGGACATCTCGGACCCGCGGCGCCCGGTCCTGCTCGGGTCGCCGGAGCCGCAGATCGCCGAGCAGTCGCCGCACCTGCAGTACGCGCACGAGGCCTGGCCCTCGCCCGACGGCACGCGGCTGTACATCGGCAACCAGAACCCGTTCGAGGTCGAGGCCCTGCTCGTCGTCGACATCGAGGGCTGGCCGGCCCGGCCGGCCCAGGTCCTGGGCGGTGTCAGCTGGCCGGCCCACTCCCTGCGGCCGATGCAGATCGACGGCAAGCCCTACCTCCTCGCCTCGGACGAGAGCATCGTCAACTACGCGGCCAACGGCTGCCTGCCCGACAAGCTGACCCCCTTTGCCGGCGTGGCCCGCCCCGCCATCATCGACATCTCCCACGAGATGCTGCCTCGCATCCGCAGCCAGCTTCGGCTGCCCATCAACGACCCGAAGCACTGCGTCGAGCAGCTCGCGTCGGGGGTCAACGCATCGGGGCACTACCACGAGGTCGACGACCCGGAGGACACGACCTTCGCCATGGTCTCGATGTGGAACGCGGGCCTGCGGATCTTCGACGTCCGCGACCCGGACCACCCGCGCGAGGTCGCATACTTCAACCCGGGCCGGTTCGAGCCGGAGGCACCGTTCCAGGGTTCACCCGGGATCAGCTGGGCGACCGGGCTCACCGGTCTGAGCGGCCTCGACCGCGCGTGGGCCCACACCCGCTATCGCCCCGACACCGGCCACCTCTGGCTGACGACGGCCACCGGCGGCTTCTGGGTCCTCGAGCTCGAGCCGCAGGTGCGGGACGCGCTCGACCTGCCGGACCGGCCGGCGACCCACCCGCAGGGCGCTCCCGCCCGACCGCCGTCGACGCGGGGGATGGCGGCCACCGTCCCGAGCGCCCTCCTCCCGACCTACTGCGCGATCAGCACGGCCCGGGTGCTCTGACCACGCGCGCCCGGAGCTCGTCCTTGACGACCTTGCCGGTGGCGTTGACCGGCAGCTCGGCCACGAGCTCGATGCGGCGGGGCACCTTGTAGTTGGCCATCTGGTCCTTGGCCCACGCGAGGATCGTGTCGCCGACGCCGGGGTCGGTCGAGGAGGTCACGACGAAGGCCATGCCCACCTCGCCGAGGCGCTCGTCGGGGATGCCGATCACGGCGACCTGCTGGACCTCGGGGTGCCCGAGCAGCGCGTCCTCGATCTCGGCCGGGTAGGCGTTGAAGCCGCCGACGATGAACATGTCCTTGCTGCGGCCGACGATGCGCAAGTTCCCTTGGTCGTCGAGCACGCCGAGGTCGCCGGTGCGCAGCCAGCCGTCCGGGGACAGCACCTCCGCGGTGGCCTCCGGGTCGTCGAGGTACCCGGCCATGACCGACGGGCCGCGCAGGACCACCTCGCCGGGCTCGCCGATGGGCACGTCGCGGTCGCCGTCCACGATGCGCAGCTCGAAGCCGGGGCGGGCCCGGCCGACCGTGGTGGCCACGGTCTCCGGGTCGTCGTCGGGTGACGTCGCCGACGCGGTGCCGGCCTCGGTCAGGCCGTACCCGGTCACGACGACGGAGAACGGCAGCTCCGCGCGGATGCGCTCGATGAGCCGCACGGGGATGTCGGCGGCGCCGGTCACGGCCACCCGGAGGCTCGACAGGTCGTGCCCGTCGCGGTCGGGGTGGTCGAGGATCGACTGGTACAGGGTGGGCGCGCCGGGGAGGACGGTGACGCCCTCGGCCGCCACCCGTGCGAGGGCTCGGCCGGCGTCGAACACCGGCTCCGGCAGCATCGTCGCCCCCGCCGCGACCGACGCGAGGATGCCGGCCTTCAGCCCGAACATGTGGAAGTACGGGTTGACCATCAGGTACCGGTCGCCGGCCCGCAGGCCGGTCATCGCCACCCAGTCGGTCGCCACCCGCTCGGTGCGCCCGTGGGTCATCACGACGCCCTTCGGCGTCCCCGTGGTGCCGGACGTGAACAGGAGGTCCGAGGGGTCGTCGTCGGCGACCGCCCCGGCCCGGCGGTCCACCTCGGCCCGCCCGTCGTCGGTGGCGCGGGCGGCGAACGCGTCCCAGCCCTCGCTCGAGCCGTGGGCCGGGCCCTTCGCCACCACCAGGGTCTCGAGGTCGGGGAGGGCAGCGCCGGCCGACTCGAGCATCGCGAGGTGGTCGGTGTCGAGGAAGTCGGTCACCGTGACGAGCACGCGGGCCCGGCTGCGCTGCAGCAGCACGGCGGCCTCGGGCCCCTTGAAGCGCGTGTTGATCGGCACGAGCGTGGCCCCGGCCTGCCAGAGGCCGAGGGCGGCGACGATCCACTCGGCGCAGTTCGGCACCCAGATCGCGACGCGGTCCTGGGGCACGACGCCGGCCGCCACGAGCGCGGCGCCGAACGTGCGGCTCGCGTCGTGCAGCTCCCGGTAGGTCAGGCGGACCTCGCCGTCGACGACGGCCAGGTCGTCCCCGCCCCGCTCGACCGCGCCCGCGAGCAGCGCGGGAAGGGTCACCGCCGGACCTCGGCCTCAGGACGTCGCCGCGAGCGACGCGAGGTGGGCACGGGTGCGGCGCATCGACGCGAGCCGCTCCTCGCGGCCCTCGCCGATCGGCACGACGCGGATGGACAGGTCGGTGGCGCCGGCGTCGACGAACGAGCGGAGCCGCTTCTCGACGGCGGCCTCGCTGCCGGCGGCCATGAGGTCGCCCACCTCGGTGGCGTCCCCGAGGTCGAGCAGCCGCTGGTAGTTCGGCGACACCTCCGCCTCGGAGAGCAGGCGGTTGGCCCGGTCGACGGCGGCGTCGACCTCGTCGTCGCCGCACACGCACACCGGCACGCCGGCGACGATGCGCGGCGCCGGCCGGCCCGCGGCCTCCGCCGCCTTCGTGATGGTGG